>JAGLKH010000265.1 GCA_023141985.1 Flavobacteriaceae bacterium
CGAAATAGTTAAAAATCCAACAAGAGCAAGAATTGTAGTCATAACCGTCCAGCTTTTAAATGTTTCCTTTTCAGTAAGTCCTAAATATTTACTAACCAGCCAAAAACCACTATCATTAACATGAGACATTATAGAAGCTCCAGAAGCTATAGCAATAACTAAAAGGGCTTTATCCATTTCACTTATATCAGTAACTAATAATGGTGCAGTCAATCCTGCAGCAGTAATCATAGCAACTGTAGCAGATCCTTGTAGAATTCTTACTATAGCCGCTGCCAGAAAAGCAAAAAATAAAATACTTACACCTTCATTAGCAAAATAATTAGCTAGCATTTCACCCGTTTTTGTATCGATAAGCATTTGCTTAAAAACTCCTCCAGCTCCAGTTAATAAAATAATAATACCGGCTGGCGCCATGGATCGCGTTGTAATATCCAGAAGTTTTACTTTATTTAAGCCTCTTCGAATCCCTAAAATATACCAAGCGACAATATTGGCAATGATTAATGCTGAAAAAGGATGGCCAATCATTTTTAACCATTCTTTAAGTTGTATTGGAATATTAAAGTTTTCTAATAATGAACTGTTCAACAATGTATTGCTAACTATTAAAAAAATAGGGATTCCTATAATAGCTAAAATGATTGCAACACCAGGATAATTATTATTTTTTATACCACCATCAATAAGTTTTGGTGCTTCTATATGAATTCTCTTCGAAATATATTTAGCAAATAATGGACCGCTAATTATAGCTGCTGGAATTCCTGCGAGAAAGCCAAATAAAATTACCCAACCTAAATCTGCTTTTAGAATATCAGCTACTGCGACAGGTCCGGGCGTTGGTGGAATAAATGAATGAGTAACTGCTAAACCGGCAAGTAATGGTATCCCATAAAGTAATAGTGACTTTTTAGTTTTTCTTTGAAGGGAATATATCAATGGTACTAAAATGATAAAAGCAACATCAAAAAAAACAGGAATAGCCACAAAAAATCCCGTAATCATTAAGGCCCAGGAGGCATTTTTCTCTCCAAATTTATGAAGTAAGTAATTTGCTAAAGCTTCTGCTCCTCCAGAATGTTCCAGTATAGCACCAAACATGGCTCCTAATCCTACAACCACTGCTACAAATCCTAGCGTATTGCCCATGCCTTCCTGCATAGTTTTTATAATGTCTAAAGGATTCATTCCTGCAACAATCCCAACTACAATACTGGAAATCAATAAGGCAATAAATGCTTGAATTCTTAATTTAAGAATAAGTAAGAGAAGAATGGCTATACCTAAAAATACAGCAGCTAAAAGAGTAAAATCTATCATTATTTTTGCCAATTAGTATTAAAAAATTCTTTAGAAATGGAATCTGTACGTTGGTAACCATGAGCTCCAAAATAATCTCTTTGAGCCTGTATAAGATTTGCAGGTAATCGAAATGTTGTTATTGAAATCCAATAGTTGTAAGCAGACCAAAACGTATCTAGTGCAATCCTATTTGTAATACCAAGGGTAATCAATTCTGAAATAGCAGATTCATTAGAATTTAAAGTATTTATTATGGTTTCTTGTTTTAGGATCTCATCATAGTTTTTATAAATAGTTATCAAATCTTCCATGAAACGAGATCGAATGATGCAACCATTAGTCCAGATTCTCGCAATTTCCGAAAGATTGAGCTTCCATTTGTAATGTTCAGAAGCTTGTTTTATTAAATCAAACCCCTGATGATGGTTTATTATTCTCGCAAAACGATATCCCTCTTTTAGAATATCTAAATCTAATTTAGCTTCAGATGTAACTTGTTTCTCTTTGACTTTTGATAAGACTTGACGTTTTTCTTTCAAAGAAGAAAGATATCGTACAAAAGTTGCAGATGTCATCATAGTATTTGGAGTTCCTAAATTAAGAGCCGCTATACTCGACCAGGAACCGGTTCCTTTATTTCCGGCTTTGTCCAGAATAAGGTCTATTAAATAATGATCTCCTTCTTTTTTCAGAAGTATTTTGGACGTAATTTCTAATAAATAACTTGATAAGTTGGT
>JAGLKH010000266.1 GCA_023141985.1 Flavobacteriaceae bacterium
ACTTTTTAGACAGCCTCTTCAAATCAATTTTTTCATGATTGTTTCTCTTACTTATATTTTAGAGATTAGCTCGTTTTTTTTATTTCCATTTTATAGAATTAGTTTAAACCGGGCTCCACTTTAGATTGGGTACGTTTAACATTGGCTGTCATTGCTATAGGTGTGGCCATCATAATATATACTGGAGAATGTTCACATAATTGCTTTATGGTTTTCAATTCGTCGTCACTAATATCTCCTTGTACGTTCACATCATATTCTATGGATCTTATACAAGAGTTATAATCCTCAGAGCCATTAATATCAAATAGCACACGTGGATCTACAGTAGATCGAACACTAATTTCTAAACCTTCAATATTAATACCTAGACGTACTGTATTAAATGTAACTGAATTTACAACACAGGAAGCCGTTGCAGCCAAGGCCATTTCCACAGGTTCCATACGATCTGATGGCCCTTCAATACCCATTAGTTCTTCAACTTCTCGCCATGCACCAAAAGGAATAGTGTAGTGCCTGGTTTCACGATCAATACTAGTATCATCTAATTGATATGGTCCTATATGAACCGTACTACGGCCAACTTGACCTTCATAAACTGCCCGAGCCTCTAGTTTTAGCCGAGCTTTTTCAGGATTCTCTTTTAAGAATGTTCTGAATTCTTCAAACTTTTTAATGTTTACATTTTGAATAACTTTCATGATTAATAAATATTTAGGTGAATAATAAAATTTTTGAATACATTACATCAGAAGAGCAAAACATGTATTTTTTAACTTCCAATGTTTAAAACAGTTTTAATAACTGGAGTTCTTTAATTGCTCAACGACTTCATCGGTTGTAAAAATATGACTTGCAATCATTCTGAAATTTACCATAGCGGCTTCATATCCGTTCAAGCCAGGCAAGATAGCGGCAGCAGTAGCATCTTTTACTACAGAAACTTCAAATCCGTTTTCAACTAGTTCTCTTAAATGAGATTCCACGCATAAGTTTGCTGACATTCCAGCTAGAATAATTTTGTTAAAGCCTTGTTTACGCAATTGTAATGCTAAATCGTTAGATTCCGGACCGTATACTTTGTGAGGGTTAGTAACTACGATATTACTTCCATCAATGTATGCTTTGTAGTTATCTAACCAGTCTGCGCCAGATTCCTTAAACCCCTCTACTGAAAGTGCTCCTGTTCTATCGAACATTTTAATATTATGCATAAGAACTTCAAGCGCTCCTTCAAATTTCCAATTATGATCATGTTCATAATAATAGTGTGGAGAAATAAAAACGGTAATATTCTTCTCTTTAGCCACTTTAAATAAGGCCTCAATGTTGTCTACAGTGTTATTTTCTACAACACTTTCACCCACTACTCCCCAGGTTACACCATTAGGGCTTAAAAAATCATTTTGAGGATCTGTGATTACAATCGCTGTGTTTGCATCTACATTAAATCCCGGGTCTGGTAATTGAGCAAATAAATTTGCTACACCAAACACGAAAACTGCTACTGTGATAGTTAATTTTTTCATTGTCTTTAATTTTAAATTGATTAATAATTAGTTTGACAATGTAAAGATGAGGGAAGAAAGGGAGCGATAGATAGGTAACTCTTCCCGAATAGTTGGCAATTTTTCCTTATAACCTTAGATCGAACTCAGGTTTATAAATGGACTTCTTTAAATTTTGATGGAGAAATACCTTCATTATTCTTAAAGAACCGACTGAAGGTCTGAATATCATTATAGCCTATTTCGTAAGCAATTTCCTGAACCTGCTTTTTTGAATATTGTAAGAGCCTTCGTGCCTCAAGCATTTTTCGATCTTGAATGTATTGTAGCGGGGTTTTTGATCCGATTCTTGAAAATATATTCGATATGGTCTTTGAAGATTTATTCATCAGCTTGGCATATTCAGCTAAACTATGTTTTGTTTTGAAATAATTTTCTACCAAAAAGTTGAAATCCCTAACTACATCAGACTCAACTTTTTTATCAGGATAATGTTCTTGTTTCTTATAAACCCTTGTACATAAAATAAGATATCTTCTCAACATCATTTGTAACATATTTAATTGCAAATGATCATCATCATGGATCTCTAAATTAAACATCTTCCATATGGTTTCAAATTTTTCTAAAAAATCACCCGAAATTTTAATAACCGGTAATTCAGATGCCCCAAAGAATAACATCCCTTTACATGCTACTTCTATATCGTTATCCTGAACACAATAAAATGCCTGGTTAAATCTTAAAAATCGAACTTTTTCAATTCTTTTAATTTTCACATTATGGAATTCTGTTAAAAAAACCATATCGTTCTTCACAAAAGTTCGCTCCTCACCATCTATGATGAGTTCGTTAACCCCTGATTCGAACCATAAAATGGTTAAACTTTTTTCCATGGGCTCAATCAGTATTTCACTGTTTTCAGGCTCTACGGTTTCCAGCCGAAGGTATTCGTAAGCATTTCCTAGGTATTTCATTTGATTGGTTATTTTAAATAAATTAAACTATAATAGAAAATGGGAAGACGTTAAAACACTTAAAATGAAACGATTAATATAATAAATTTTGAACAATAATAAAAATGAAACGCATTTTAACAATGCTTTAGATGTAATTATATCCTTATTAAATGGTTTCAGAACTACTAGAGTATTCTAAAATACAGACCACACTAGAGCATTATAAATAGATAGTGCAAAAATCTATTTGAAGATGTAAAAGGAGAGGTTGAGGTAATGTGAATTAACTTCTCAATTGGCTTATTCATACTTTTTAGTTTTATAATTTCCAGGAGTGTAAATATGTAATGTCAGTGCTGGTGAATCTTGGGAATTTTCAACACTATGTAATCCCATTACATCATCGATGTAGGCGATATGGTTGGTGAAATAGGTGCTCTTGGAAAGTAAACGTTGCTGACTATCAGCAGTGTACCTGTTTTCTTTAATTTCACCATGCAAAACCTTTATCAAGCCACCTCCTATGGCATGACCGTGAATGTCTGATAGTTCGCCCGGTTGCCAACGGATCAGGATTATTTTTACCTGGTCGTTTTGTACCAGGATATGCTTGGGCTCAGGATTATTCAAAAGACTGGCTATGTCTTTATTTGTTAATGAAAAGTCACGTAATGCAGGCAGAAAGTGAATAGCAGGGAGTAGCTTTCCTGCTTCCGATTCAATTTCTAAATAGCTATGGTATAATTGCTCAAAGTTGGGGATTTGACCCAACGTCATATCAGCAAATGCCTGATCCATAAAAAACGGATGATACGTTTGATAATTAATATTTTTTAAGACAGTATCCTGAAAAGTGACAGTGGTATTTCGATTTGCCGGCGATTGTGCGGTCTCTGAAAGAATGCGTACTGATGCTTTTTTCTTTACGTCATAAACAATTGGCTGATTGATTTGGCTGTTGATGAATGGATTAGTAATCCAACCTGTTTGATTTTCTTGTACTACTTTCATGATAATTAGCTTGTTGGTTAATTTAATACTGTAAAGTTGAGGATAGAAATGATGCAACTGATAGGTAACTCTTCCCGAATAGTTTGCAATTTTTCCTTACTAATGGCAATTTAATTGAGCTTAACTTTGTTGGCATTTAATTCCCGGTAAAGCAGGACAATGTACCCGATAGCCGTAGTTTTATAACGATTAAAATTTGAAAAGGGAATTTAAAACCATAGCCTCAATAAGTTCACTTTTTGCTGACGTCAAACAATGATACAAGCCTAAAAAAGAAGATCACTATAATTTTAATCGGATGATGAGTTCTTTAAACCTGGGATGATCCCTATAAGGTTTTAAATTAGGAAGATTCTTTATAGCCGGAATATCAGGATCTTTTCTAATATAGCTTTTTTCTATCCAGTCTAAAGTCTTATCCACATCCCCGGATAAAGCATAAAAATTAAGCATAGTTTGCGCCATGAGTTTTGTATTATCTTTTTTCTCTAAGGC
>JAGLKH010000267.1 GCA_023141985.1 Flavobacteriaceae bacterium
ATGATTATAAATCTTTAAAAGAAAAACGGCAAGAGAAGGAAAAAAAATTAATTAAAAAGAGTAGTGATGCGAATTATCCTAATTACAATACACTTAAAGCAGAAGTAGATGAAGTTGCACCAAAATTAGTTTTTACAATAAAAGATGCTTCAGGAAAAGTTGTAAAAAAAGTGATTAAAAAACCTGCCAAAGGACTACAACGATTCAAATGGAATTTAAGATATGAAGAAAAAGTTCCTATTAATTTAAATAAGCCATCTTTTTACAATCCTTTTTCAGGTAAAAGAGAAAGCACGCTAGTAAATCCAGGTGTTTATACTGTTGAGTTGCATCTTTTGGATGATACAATGAAATTATTGGTAGAGCCACAATCTTTTAAAGTTAAAGCATTAAACAATACCATTATGCCTGCAAAAGATAAGGCTGCTAAAGTAGCATTTCAAAGAGAGGTAAATACTTTAGATGCTGAAATTCAAATCAGCCGGAGCAAGATTAGAGAAATGAACAATAAACTGAAACATATAAAAGAAGCTATTAAATTTTCTGAACAGCCTATCTATAAATTAAATAATGCTGTACTTAGTCTAGAATCTAAATTAAAGGAGATTGGTGTTTTACTTTATGGAGACTCAGTTAAAAGACGTTTAGATATCAACCAATTGAGAAGTCCGGCAGATAGAGTAGGAAGTATTTTATACGAACAAAAATACTCTACAGCAGCACCTACAACTACGCATATAAATAGTTTGGCTATTGCCAAAGCAGAGTTTTCTATTATACAACAAAAAGTAGATAGACTTTATGAAAGCGATATTAAAGAGTTAGAGAAACAATTAAAAAAGATTGGAGCACCATATACGCCTGGTAGATTGTTAAATAAACAATAATAAAAACTCAATTAATTATAAGTAATTTCATTCACAAAGATTATTTTTTTATTTTTAAGAATTAATCTAAATAGATAGAACTATGTTTGTAGGCCATTACGCAGCTGCTTTTGCTTTAAAAGGGAAAGAAAAAAATGCGTCTCTTGGTTTGCTCTTTATAGCTACACAGTTTGTTGATATTTTGTTTTTCCCTTTTGTTTTGGCAGGAATAGAAAATTTAAAATTTGTTGAAGGATTTACTGCTATTAACAATTTTAATATGGATTATTATCCATTTACACATGGATTATTAGGATCCTTACTTTGGGCTTGTTTATTTTACATTCTGTTCCGCTTTTTGTTTGTAAAAAACAGGGCTAATAAAAAAAGCATTGCTTTAGTTATGGCTTTAGGAGTCCTGTCTCATTGGTTTGCAGATTTAATTGTACATACACCAGATTTGCCATTGATTATTGGCGAGCCAAAATTTGGATTTGGTTTATGGAATAATAAAGTTTTAACCTTTGCTGCAGAAGCCATTTTATTAATTTTAGGATTGTTATATTATCTTAAAAGAACTGTGTCTATTTCTAAATCTGGTAAGTATATTGCAATTGTATTTGTTCTGTTTTTGCTCACTGTAAATTATTTGAGTATGTATGTTTTACCAGCAGAAGATAATATTAACTCCTTATCTATTTCGGCATTATTTACTTTCTTTTTATTGGCAGCTTTAGCACATTTTGTAGATAAAAAGCGTAATTAATTTATTGGCATTTAGAAATGTCATCAACAAAAATATTATGAATTTTAAAGCATAAACATTATGAAAATTTATATCACAAAACTGATCGCTTTAATTGTGTTAATTTGCTTTTCTAGCTGTGGCCAATCAAATGAAAATAAAAATCAAGACGTCGTTAAGACTATCGAAAGTAGTAATAAAGAATTAATTTCAGCTCCAGATTTTAGTCTTGAGTCTATTGATGGTAATATTATCAGTCTTAAAGATATGGAAGGAAAGTACATTGTATTACACATTGCTGCAACATGGTGTCCTTTCTGTAATGCTGAAGCACCTTATTTGGAAGAGTTATATAACAACTACAAAGACAAGAATGTTGCAGTTCTAATAATTGATGTTAAGGAATCTAAAGAATTAGTTGTAGAAAAATTACAAAATAAATTTAATTTTACTTTCCCGGTATTATTAGATATAGATGGTAAAGTTGCTGCTAGTTTTGCTCCTGAGGGTGTATTACCAGACTTGGCAAGAGATGAAGTAATGCTAGCTTCTAATCTTTTAATTGATCCAAAAGGTAAAATTCAATTCATGTCCTTGTTAGATTCTAAAAACTTTGATGCTAAGCTATTAGCACTTAAAAAGAAACTCGATGAATTACTTTAATGTTTTCATATTTTTTGTGTTTTCTTTTTTGTATGGTCAAGAAAATCATTTTGTTAAATTTATTTCTGATGATGTTCATATTATACAAGAATCGAATCAAACAATAATAACATTACCTTTCGAAATTCTTGAAGGGTATCATATTCAATTAGAAAAAGTTGAAGATGAAAATTTACTGGCAACTAAATTAGATTTTGAGAATCAACCGGATATTGAAATCATATATAAACAATTTACATCTTTACAATATAAAACTGTTGTTTTAGATAAAAAGGAATTTCAAGTTCTTGATGATTCTTTTAAAGTGAAAGTAAAAATTAAATTTCAAAAAGAAAGAAATCAAATTGAGTTAACAGGAAAATTATTCTATCAGACTTGTGATGATTTTAAATGTTATTTTCCAAGAGAATTAACATTTACTATTCCAATAAAAAAGTAAAAGCCAAAAAACATTGACAACCAAATGAACAAACAAATAATATTTCAAAAACGGCCTTTAGGAATGCCTGAAGCAGACACCTGGAGATTAGAAAATAATAAAATTCCAGAAATTAAAGAAGGAGAAGTGCTTATTCAGCACCATTATATTTCTTTAGATCCAGCTATGCGTGGTTGGATGAATGACGTCAAATCTTATATAGAGCCAATTGCTATTGGAAATGTAATGAGAGCCGGATCCATAGGTAAAGTGGTTAAAGCAAACAATCATAAAACATTTAAAGTAGGAGATTGTGTCACCGGCTGGGGAGGTGTACAACAATATGTTGCCACGAATGGAGATAATTGGTATAAAGTGGATGATAATTTAGCATCGATGCCAAAGTATATTAGTGCACTGGGAATGCCTGGAATGACTGCCTACTTTGGAATTTTAGAAGTGGGTAAAATAAAAGAAGGAGATATTGTTTTAGTATCAGGAGCCGCTGGAGCAGTTGGTAGTGTTGTTGGACAAATTGCTAAAATTAAAGGCTGCACAGTAATAGGTATTGCAGGTGGAAAGAATAAATGTGATTATCTCATAAACGAATTAGGCTTTGATGCTGCAATCGATTATAAATCTGAAGATATTTATCAGGCATTAAAAGAAAAGTGCCCAAAAGGTATTGATGTATATTTTGATAATGTTGGTGGAGATATTTTAAATGCAGCACTTACACGATTACGTATGCGTGCAAGAATTGTTATTTGTGGTGCCATTTCTCAATACAATAACAAAACTGCAATAAAAGGACCAAGTAACTATTTATCATTGCTTGTAAACAGAGCATCGATGCAAGGTATGGTGGTCATGGATTATGCCAAAGATTATGGTAAAGCTGCACAGGATATGGG
>JAGLKH010000268.1 GCA_023141985.1 Flavobacteriaceae bacterium
GAATTAAAATTTATAAGATTCCTGCCTTGCTCCTCCGCTTTCAGCCTTCGTAGCTTTTCTACTTCGGAGAAGGTGGCTAAGTTTGGGCGACACGCGGACGTAGGAATGACAACTATCTTATAAAAACTAATTCAGTTTCAGAAGACATAGATCCACTTAAAGCATATCCTTCATAGTTAAATGCCTTTAAATCATCTATGGTTTTTGCATTGGTATCTATTATATAACGTGTCATATATCCTCTGGCAAGTTTTGCAAAGGTCATGATCATTTTATATTTACCGTTTTTAAAATCTTTAAATGATGCTGTAATAACAGGAACTTTTAATGCTTTTGTATCAATAGCTTTAAAATATTCGTTGCTGGCAAGGTTTAAAAATAATTCATTCTCTTCTAATTCCTCATTCAAGGATTGTGTCACTTTTTTTCGCCAGAACTCGTATAAATTTTTGTTTTTACCTACAGGAAACTTAGTTCCCATTTCTAAACGATAAGGTTGTATTAAATCCATAGGCTTTAAAAGACCATACAATCCAGAAATAATACGAACAGAATCTTGAAGAGTCTTTAGCTTTTCTTTTGGAATGTTGTAAGCATCTAACCCTCTATATACATCACCACTAAATGCATAAATAGCCGGTCTTGCATTGTCTTTTGTAAACGGCAACTGCCAGTCTTGGTTACGCTCGTAATTGAGTTGCCCCAAATTATTAGAGATACTCATTAGTTTAGACAGGCTTCTTGCCGATTTCTTTTTTAATAATTTATTTAGTCGTTCTGCTTCATTTAAAAAGCAAGCTTGGGTTGTTATGCTTGTTGGCAATTCACTTTCAAAATTGAGTGACTTTGCTGGTGATAAAACTAGTTTCATATTTATTTCCTGCGAAAGCAGGAATCTTTTTTAATTATTACTCATAAACTAAAATAACAATACCTCTTATTTTAGTTTTTTGTTAAATTGTAAAATAAGGAATGATCTTATTTTACAAAAAGAGTATTTTGTAAAATAACAGGGCAAATCGAGACTTCACGGATTTATAAAAACTGTGAGGTTTACTGTCCCTTAATATCTCTTAATTTTAACTGCAAACTCACTTTACCATTCCAATGATTCTCATCAATAGAATACACTGCTTTAAATAATTTTTTATTTATAATCAAATCATATTTGTCTCCTAATCCAAATCCTATTCCTACAAATTTGTTGTTTCCATTTTGAGTAGCTGTAACACGTAAATGGTCTTTGCTTTCACCAACACACTTACCATACCCTGTGTCATTTAAATTTTCAGTCATAAAAATTGGTGTCATATTTCCCGGGCCAAAAGGCATAAACTGTTTTAATATTCTGTAAAATTTAGGGGTAATATCTTTCAAATCAATTTGAGTTTCTATTTTAATTTCAGGGGTTAGTAGGTTTTTATCTATAGTTTTAGACACCACATCTTCAAAAGCTTGTTTAAAGGCTTTATAATTTTCTTCTTTCAAGGTTAAGCCGGCTGCATATTTATGCCCTCCAAATTGTTC
>JAGLKH010000269.1 GCA_023141985.1 Flavobacteriaceae bacterium
AACTTATTTTAAGATAAATGAAGGTCAAACACAGCCCAAAATTTGTGACCAAATTTGTGACCGTTCCAGTCTATTTATGTCTATTTTACTTCAATTAGCATTAAAGATCGCAATTAAAACACCCCTAATTCGGCTATATTGTAACAAAATGGGAATAAAAGCTATTCCTGAGGAGTCACAATATATAATTTTAAGTAGAGCAAGTTCAAAATAATGAGCTTGTTCTTCTTTTTTTGTATATTTAATAATGATCATACATTAAAACTCCTTTTACAATTATGTTTTATATGTTAACGTTATACAAATAATGTTATTAATCTCCACTATAGAAAAATTTACACTTGGGAACAAAATACTCCTGGCAATTTTTGCTATAGCATTTGCTATGATTTTTATTTATTATGGTATTAGAACGATAGAGATAGCTTACGTGATGCGAAAAAAGAAACCTTTATTTATCCATAAGTATCTATTTTTAAGAAAGCTAACTCAAAAACAACAATTTATTTTAAGACAACGTTTCTTTTTTTACAGTAAATTAACAAAACAACAACAAAGCTATTTTGAACATCGCGTTGCTTCATTTATTAAGGATAAAGATTTTATAGGCAGAGATGGATTGGTTATTACAGAGGAAATTAAGGTGCTTATTTCTTCAACAGCTGTGATGCTGACTTTTGGGTTTCGAGATTTTTATATTGGACTAATAAATAAAATATTTATTTACCCGGAGACTTTTTTTTCAGTCACAAATAAAAATTATCATAAAGGGGAGTTTAATCCAAGATTTAGAGCAATTGTATTGTCTTGGGAAGATTTTACAGAAGGCTATAAAATAAGTGATGATAATTTAAATTTGGGTATACATGAATTTGCTCATGCTATTCATTTAAACACTCGAAAAGAACATGATGTAAGTTCAAATATTTTCCAGGATTCGTTTAATGAACTTATAAATCTTTTAACAGGCAATGATTTATTAAAACAAAAGCTAATTACTTCCAGATATTTTAGAGATTATGCGTATTCTAATCAATATGAATTTATAGCTGTTATTATTGAAACTTTTATTGAAACTCCTCAAGAATTTAGAGCACAATTTCCAAATGTCTATTCTAAAGTAAAGCAAATGCTTAACTTTAATTTTGCAGGATATTAATTGGATTCTTCCATTAAATTGTCTTACATGATTTTTATCATCATTTTTTTTGAATTCAATAATTATCTTTAAAGGAGAATTTAAAACGTTAAGGTCATGATAAAAAAAGCACCAGTTTCAGCAATAATGACTAAAGATGTAATTACATTACATAATTCTGACAGCTTAGAATTAGCAGAACATTTATTTAAGTCTCATCATATAAGACATATACCAGTTGTAAGAGGAGAAGCGATAATTGGAATGCTAAGTTACACGGATTTGCTTCGTATTAGTTTTGCAGACGCTGTTGATGAAGAAGAAGAAACGGTAGATACCGTGGTTTATAATATGTTTACAATTGGGCAGGTAATGGCTAAAAACTTGATTAGTGTATCTTCTACAGCCACAATTAAAGAAGTTGCTGAAATTTTGTCGAAAAGAGAATTTCATGCTATTCCTGTTGTAGACAATAAAAAATTAGTTGGAATAGTTACCACTACAGATTTAATAAATTATTTGTTAGAACAGTTTTAGAAGGGTAATTATGAATTAGCTATTGCTTTTAAATCTTTAATTGTATTTGGTTGATCTTCACTTTTAAACACATAACTTCCAGCAACAAGCACATCAGCACCTGTATCAATAAGTGCTTTAGCATTTTTATTAGTTACGCCACCATCTATTTCAATTAAAGTTGAAGCGCCTTTTTTAATGATTAGCTCTTTTAACTGTTTTACTTTATTAAAAGTATTTTCAATAAAACTCTGTCCTCCAAACCCAGGATTAACACTCATAACACAAACCAAATCAATATCATTAATTGTGTCTTCTAAAACATTAATATTTGTATGAGGATTCAATGCTACTCCAGCTTTCATGCCTTCAGCCTTAATAGCTTGTAAAGTTCGATGTAAGTGAGTACAAGCTTCATAATGTACACTAAGAATATTACTTCCCAATTCAGCAAAAGTTTTGATGTATCTGTCTGGATCTACAATCATTAAATGTACATCAATAGTTTTATTGGCATGTTTAGAAATAGTTTTTAAAACAGGCATTCCGAAAGAAATATTAGGAACAAAAACACCATCCATAATATCAATATGAAACCAATCGGCTTCACTATTATTTACCATTTCTATATCGCGTTGCAGGTTACCAAAATCGGCAGCTAATATTGAAGGTGCAATTAATTTAGTACTCATTAGTATATGTTATAAAGTTTTAGCAAATATAGTTAAAAGTCCTTTTCTTTTGAAGAAGGATTTAGGGAGAAATAAAAACCATGAGTTTCCTGCCAATGAGAAGAAATATATAGAAGGAGAAAAGTTTCTTCCCTTTGGGAAGAGATTTAGAGATGGGCTTAAAAAACGAACCCTCGGTAATCAGCCAAGGGTTCTTTCATCAATCAAAAAACGAACAGTTATGTGTAACTGTTTGTTACCTTTATTTAGTCGTATATATAATAAATACTATCCTAAATATGTTTTTAATATTTTACTACGAGACGTATGTTTAAGTCTTCGTATAGCTTTTTCTTTAATTTGTCTAACACGCTCACGAGTTAGATCGAAGGTTTCTCCAATTTCTTCCAATGTCATAGGATGTTGATTTCCTAAACCAAAATATAAACGAACTACATCTGCTTCACGAGGCGTTAATGTTTCTAATGCACGTTCAATTTCTGTACGTAACGATTCATGCAACAAATCCCTATCAGGATTTGGAGACTCACCACTACGTAATACATCGTAAAGGTTAGAATCTTCGCCTTCAACTAAAGG
>JAGLKH010000027.1 GCA_023141985.1 Flavobacteriaceae bacterium
CCATCTTTAATACGCATTAACTCTTCTAATTGAGAGCTTTTTAAATAACTATTTACTTTAGATTTCATCTCTGCAGAAATTTTTGGATCTCCTGTTGTTAAAACCTTAAGGCTTGTTATTTTTTTAATTAAGTCAAAATATTCCTGATCTTCTTTATCTTCTAAATTAACTTCTATGCTAGCAAGCATATTAAACATTTTTTGGTTTACTACTACAGAAGTCACACCATCCATATCCTCAAACTTGTCAAAAATGCTTTGTCCAAAAGACATAATTGGTAACACTGCTATTGCGATTATTAATACTACTTTTTTACTCATGATACTTTTATTGTTTAGGTATTCGTTAAAATTTATTGAATTTTTCATGTTTTCTAATTTTAAATTTTACTATTTGATAATTATTCGTTTTTAAAAATTTTATTTGTGGTATTCGAAAATTGATTGATGTAAGCCATATTTTCTGTACCTTTATTTAAGGATGAAGACATTAATCCAAAAGCATTCATGCTTTCATTCCCTTTTTTAAATTGAGAGGATACTAAATGTAAAGCATCCATGGTTTGGTTATAAGCCAAAAGTTGCTCTTCTGTTGGCTGTACAGGATTATTTACTTGTATGTAAATTCCAAACATTAGAACTGCTACTGCTGCGACCGAAATCCATTTATACAATGTATATGTTTTACTAGGTTTTAATGGAACATCTTTAGTAAACTGTTCTTCCTGTGTTTGCAAAAAATACTGAAACATGGGTTTATATACTTCCAGGTGTGGCTCTACAGTTTCTTGCGTAAAATAGTGTTTTAACTGTTGCTCTTCTTGTAAAGTAGTTTCTCCGTTATCGTACTTTTCCAGTAATTTTTCTATGTTATCTAATACCATAACTATGGGTTTTAGTTAATTTTTCTCTTATTGTTTTTCTTGCTCTTGACAAGGATACTCTAATAGCTGTCTCATTCATATCCAGCATTTTTGAAATCTCTTTAAAGTTGTATTGTTCAATATCTCTAAGCTGTATAATTATTTTTTGCTGATCTGGTAACTCTTCCATTATTTTTGAAACCCAGCCTAAACTATCATTTAATTCTACTTGTTTTTGCAGCGACACATTATTGTCTTGGTAATTATTATGCACAATTTTTAAATTTTGTGCGTGTTTAGATTTTAATTTATCAAGACAAAAATTCTTTGTCATCGTCATCGAAAAAGCTTCTACATTTTTATAATCTTGAATCTGCTCTTTTCTGTTCCACAGCTTGAGTAATATCTCTTGTGTTGCGTCTTCGGCTTCTTCACGAGAAATCAATAATCGTTTTGCTAAACGAAAAACCTTATCCTTAAAAGGTAATACTATGTTTAAAAACTCCGACTGTGTCATTCTTGGTTGGTTAATTGCCCTTTATTTGAAGAAATTTGGCTTTGCCTAATCTTCAACTTCCCAAAATGGAAAATTTAAAAGGGAAAAATAGTTTATTGCTATTTGTTATTACGACGATGCATAACTAATATTGTTACATCTGCATTAAAATAATTTTTAATTTACAATAATGTAACTAACTTTAGAGTTTTAAAAGAAAAAAAATAAGCTATGCGATTTCCCCTAAAAGTTTTACTAGCAGTTATGATGTTGGGTCTTACTACAAGTTGTTTTGAAGATAGAGATGATAATGTTATTCTTGCCAGCGAAATAAATGATTTTGTTTGGAAAGGTATGAATGCTGTATATCTTTATAAAGATAATGTTCCTGACCTTGCTAATGATAGATTTTCGAGTAATCAAGAATATGGCAATTATTTAAACAGTTTTTCAACTCCCGAGGAATTGTTTGAAAGTGTTATTTACCAAAGAGAAACAGTTGATAGATTTAGCTGGATAACTGATGATTATATTGCATTAGAACAACTCTTTAGTGGCGTATTTACAACTAATGGTATGGAATTTAGTTTATTTTTTGCTCCAAATAGTAATACTGAAGTTATTGGCATAATTAGATTAGTATTACCTAATAGTGATGCAGACAATAATAATCTTAACCGTGGAGATATTTTTTATGCCATTGATGGAAATCCTCTTACTGAAAATAATTTATCTGAC
Source organism: Flavobacteriaceae bacterium (assembly GCA_023141985.1). Lineage (GTDB taxonomy): Bacteria > Bacteroidota > Bacteroidia > Flavobacteriales > Flavobacteriaceae > PRS1. Next base: position 2,097 of record JAGLKH010000027.1, read on the forward strand.
CTTTTAAGTCAAGACACCTATACATTAAACCTTGGAACGTTTAACGATAATGGCACACCAGAAACTACTGATGACACCATAGATCCAGGAACTGAAAACATAACTATAAGCAAGGTTCCATATACCGAAAATCCAGTTTTTAGAACAGAAATTATTGATGTTGGTGGTGAAAACGTTGGATATTTAATGTACAATGGTTTTAATAATGAATTTGAAACCGAACTGAATAATGCTTTTGGGGAATTTCTATCTAATAATGTGCAACAATTAGTAATAGACCTTCGTTACAATCCAGGTGGTTTTATAAGTACTACAACATTTCTAGCAAGTATGATAACAGGTCAATTTAATGGACAAGTATTTGGAAAACTTATCTATAATAACGATCAGCAAACAAATAATACGATATTTAACTTCACAAACAGTATTAGCAATGGTAGCTCAATTAATAGTTTAAACCTAAATAAAGTATATGTGCTTACAACTGGAAGATCAGCATCAGCAAGCGAAGGGTTGATAAATAGTTTAAACCCTTATATTGAGGTTATACAAATAGGGATAACTACAGTTGGTAAAACTCAAGCGTCAATAACTATTTATGATTCTCCAGATTTAGGTAGAGATGGTGCTAATCCAAATCATACCTATGCTATGCAACCTCTTGTTGCAATAGGCGTTAATAAAAATGATGTCGCTGTACCATCATCTGGTTTAGTCCCAACAATAGAGTTAGCAGAATACCGATTTAATTACGGTGTTTTAGGCGATATAAATGAGCCTTTATTAGCTGCTGCTTTGGCTGACATCCAAGGTACAGGAAGAACATTTTATCCTTCTCAAGAGCCAATTAAACCTATAGGTGATAGTGATGATTTTTTACCTTTTGTAAAAGGAGGTATGTTTGCTGATAAATTACCAAAAGGAGTAATTAAAAGATTACAATTCAATCAATAAATCTAACATCATTGCGAACAAAGTGAAGCAATCTGGTTCTTTTTTTAAAGATAACCACGCTTCTACTAAGTTCAGTACATGCTGTTTCTCTCCTCGCAATGACGTTATTTTTTAAATTTACAAACTCAAATTAAAACCAATAGTCAAATTTCT
>JAGLKH010000270.1 GCA_023141985.1 Flavobacteriaceae bacterium
GGTGGGCGCTCATGAGATTGCTCTAAAAAGGCATAGGTCTTATTAATTTTATTAATAGAACCAATTTTATTTAAAGGTAAGCGAACAATACGGGATTGCTCAGCTAATGCTTGTAAAATAGATTGACGAATCCACCAGACAGCATATGATATAAATTTAAAACCACGAGTTTCATCAAAACGTTGTGCCGCTTTAATTAAACCTAAATTACCTTCGTTAATTAAATCCGGTAAAGTTAAACCTTGATTTTGGTATTGCTTTGCTACCGAAACCACGAAACGCAAATTAGCTTTCGTTAACTTCTCTAAAGCTAATTGATCTCCGGCTTTAATACGTTGTGCTAATTCTACTTCTTCGTCAGCAGTAATTAGGTCAACTTTTCCTATTTCTTGAAGATATTTGTCTAATGAAGCAGTTTCTCTATTAGTAACCTGCTTTGTAATTTTGAGTTGTCTCATCTAAAGGGTCTCCTATTTTATTTTTTGAGGGATTGTTAAACGTGTCTAATAGTTATACGTAAACTTTAGGTAAAATGTTACAAAAAATTATTGAAAACTATAAATAAGACAGTTTTTCGTCAATTTTAATCCTTACACGTACAGTATCTATCTTTTTAAGAATTTTATTAAAGAATAAAATCCTATCCTTTTCACCTGTATTAACTAACAGTTTAGAATTTTTCATTTGTTTTTCTAAAAGTTCATAAATGTGATCACAAGTTTGTTGATGTTCAATTTTGAAATAATTAATAACTGAATATGGCGAAAAGAATACTTTTTGATGTGCAGTTTTCACCATAATTGTATTATTTAATGGGTGTAAATCACATTTATACAAATGGTATGTAGATTTGTTTTTAGAACCAATGAGACTTTGTTTTATGGTTTGTTTTTCTATATGATGTATAACTTTTTCAATATCATCACAAATATGCAAAGCATCTTCTTTAGATAGTAAACCTGATTCAAAATAATAAAGTACTTGTTGTAATGATCCAGACAATGTATTATCTGTCCATATTTCAATAATATTTATGTAATTATATATTTCTCCCAATTTGAATGCACTATCTAAAAGAGTTTTAGGAATAGATTTATTGAAATCATCAAAAGAAACTTTACTTAAAGAAATATCTACATTCGCATCTTTCATCCAAACAAACATTTTAAATCGAGTTAAAAAGGTGTCTTTTAGTGAGTGGAAAAGCGGTATGTCTTTAGCTGAATAAATAATGGTTGCACCTTTTATTTTGGCTAAAGGAGCAAGGTTAATAAGAGATTGAATAAAATAATTTTCTAAGTCGACAATATTGGTTATACGAGGAGATAATTCAGCTACAATAGTATTCTGATTACTTACTTCAAACAACTTATTTAGTGAAATCTTATAGTGCCTTGCTAAAATTACACTTTCCTCAAGAGATAGGTTTGTTTTATTGTTAACACGTCTGTAAGCGGCATCATATCCTATATCAAGGACAGATGCTATTTCTTCAACAAATGAGGTATTGTCTTGTGTTTTGGCCTTTAAAAATTTTATGAATTGCTCTTGCATTTTTTGAGAAATTACAAGTAGGTAAGTCTTAGGGTTTGTAAAAAATACAAAAAATAATTCACTTTTTCAGCATTTTGGTCAAATGATTATCAAATATCACAATGTAGATTTGAAGTATAAATCAAAAACAATATCTCATGAAAAAACAGATAAATACTTCGGACAAAAATCAAATTATACCTATTACCCTGTTTTTCTCAGTTATAAATAGTTATTCAATGATTAGAGAATATAAGAAAATCTCTAACACACTGGTTGATGCTGTAAGGGATGAGATTAATGTAATAATAAAAGCAAACGATAATGAAACTCATAAACTTAATAAAGTTGGAGTTGACAATGGAAGCTTTTATGGTTTTAAAAAAATAAAAGGAAAATTGGTAAAAACCTTTATAAACATAAATAGAATTAGCAAAGTACAGATTAGTGGAACCACACTATTTATATTTTACAATGTTGTATGGTGAATGAGGATTAAATAAAATAATTAATTATAAAAAAAATTATTACTAACAAAAACAATAAATCATGAAAACGTTAAAAAAACAAACTAAAACATTTGCCCTCTTTCTATCAATTATTATTTTATTACAAGGCTGTACAGTTTACAAGTCGACTTCTGTATCATTAGATCAAGCAGTTAAAAAAGAACAAAAAGTTAAAGTTGTAACTAAAGGTAAAGAAAAATTAAAATTCAAACGTATCGGTTTTGAGGAAGGTAAATACTATGGTGTTAAAAAGGTTAAAGGTGAAATAGTAAAAGTACCTTTAGATCAAAACTTTATTGATAGTATTAGAGAAAAGGATAAAACTTTATCGACTATTGCAACTGTAGGAGTGTCAATTGTTTCATTATTAGGTGTTCTAGTTGGAGTTTATTTATTAGGTGGGGGAGGAGGATATAGCTTTAGTGGGCCACTCTTTCCGCCTGGATTTACTTTTTAAGAATTGAATAGTTATAAAAAGGATAGTCTGATTAAAACAAATTTTAAAAAACAGAAAATATTACATATACTTAATACATAAAATAAGGGAACAATTCAATTAAGAACTATTCCCTTATTCAGGTAGGTATAAATCAACTAAAACTACTATTAGTATATGAAAAACTAAAAGTAATTTAACGATATAAAAAGAGATTTTTATACAAATCAAATTAAGGGCTATTTCATCAATTATAATATGATTTTTATCATAGTTTGAACCTTTTTTATAATTTTTAAATAATTATGAAAACAATTAATGCCAATTACATTGCTGTTTGCATTTATAATGCTTTTCCGGGGATGTACTGTTTATAAATCAATGCCTGTTTCTCTTGAACAAGCGGTTAAAAATGAAACTAAAGTTAAGGTTAAAACGAAAAGTGGCAAGAAACTAAAATTTAAAAGAATAGAAATTGAAAAAGGAAATTACTATGGTGTTAAGTACTTTCAAGGAAAAATGGAAAAAATATATTTAGAGCCAAAATTTATAGATAGTATAAATGAAAAGGATAAAACGCTTTCTATTATTTTAAGTATTGGAATTCTTGTAACTGTTAATGGAGGGTTGTTTTTGCTGGCTATTAGTGATGTTGGCTCTGGTGGTTATGTTTTTTGATATTGTTATCCAATTTTCATTGTTAATAAAATATATTTGAATAATAAAAGTTAAAATGTTGAAAATATGTTAATATTGATGATTAATATCTTAGGATAATTATATAATTTACATTCAAATGAGATATAAATATAAATGGAAAATGCTTAATGATCGAAGTATAAATACGTTATATAAAATATAAGTTAATACCAAAGTTATAAAAACAAAGAATTTAAATACAAACTTAAAATGTAATTATGAAAAATTTAAAGCATATCAATAAAACAGCATTAGTAACTGGAGCTGCTTCTGGATTAGGATTTGAGTTTTCGCTTTTATTAGCTAAAGATTCTTATAACCTAATATTAGTAGATATTGACGCAAAAAAACTTGAATATGCAAAAGATTATATTCAAAAGGCATATGACACCAATATAGTTGTACTGGCAAAGGATTTGAGTAAACCCAATATTGCACTAAATATTTTTAACGATATTAAAGATGCTTCAGTTGATGTTTTAATAAATAATGCTGGTTTTGGTTTATTTGGTTCATTTTCAAATACCAATTGGTATCGTGAATCTGAAATGTTAAACTTACATATAAACACTACTACCCAATTGACAAAATTATTATTAAAAGGAATGGTGGATAGAGGTCATGGGAAGATTTTAAATATATCCTCTTTGGCAGCCTTTCTGCCAGGACCATTTATGGCTATATATTATGCTTCAAAGGCTTATATATTATCTTTCTCTGAAGCTATTGCTAATGAATTAAAAGGGACTGGAGTTACAGTAACAGTGTTGTGCCCTGGGCAAACTAAAACATCTTTTCAGGAGGTAGTTTCCAGTACATCATCAAAAAGTCAAGCAAATTTTAATATGGCTTGTCCTATTGAAGTTGCTAAATATGGATATACTGCATTGTTAAAAGGAAAAACGGTTGCAATCCCTGGAACGATTAATAAGTTTGTAGCAACCTTGTCAAGATTTGTTCCCCGAAATATGGCGACATCTATTGTTAGAAGAATTCAAGAAAAGAATAGGCAGAAGCAACCTGAAAAAATGTTAACGAATTAATTATTACTGAGATTATGAAAACAAGAAAAAACCCTTAGCATTCACTAAGGGTTTTGATCGTTATTTATACAAGTTAGAAATTAATCTTCTTTTTTCTCCTCATTTCTTCTATCGTCTCTGCGATTATCACGATTTCGATTGTCTCTTCCTCTATTATCACGATTTCGATTGTCTCTTCCTCTATTATCACGAGGAGGTCTTTCTACAAAACCTTCAGGTTTTGGTAATAAGGCCTTACGAGATACTTTCTCTTTACGCGTTCTTGGATCAATACCAAAATATTTTACATCAAGGATATCACCCATTTTAACAACATCTGTGACATTGTTAGTGCGTTCCCAAGCGAGTTCGCTAACGTGTAGTAATACTTCGTTTCCTGGAGCTTCAGTATACTCAACTACTGCGCCAAAATCAAGAATTTTTATAACTTTTACTTCGTAAACACTACCTTTTTCAGGTTTAAATAATAAAGAATCAATTTTTGCTAAAACAGCATCAATGCCATCTTGATCTGTGCCTAATATTTCGACAATACCCTCTTCGGTTACAGGATCTTCATTAATTACAATAGTAGTATTGGTTTCCTTTTGTAATTCCTGAATTACTTTTCCTCCGGGGCCAATTAAAGCACCAATATAATCTCCAGGGATAGTAGTTGTAACCATTTTTGGTGCGTGTGGTTTCACATCTGCATTTGGTTGAGCTATAGTATCGGTTATTTTTTCCAAAATATGTAAACGACCATCACGTGCTTGTTTTAATGCATTAACTAAAATCTCGTATGATAATCCTTTAATTTTAATATCCATTTGGCAAGCGGTAATTCCTTCCGAAGTACCAGTTACTTTAAAGTCCATATCACCTAAATGATCTTCATCACCAAGAATATCACTTAATACAGCATAACGTTCTCCATCTGAAATTAATCCCATAGCAATACCGGAAACGGGCCTTGTAATTTGAACACCAGCATCCATAAGTGCCATTGTACCTGAACAAACTGTAGCCATAGAAGACGAACCATTAGATTCTAATACTTCACTTACAATACGTACTGTATATGGACAATCAGCTGGAATCATACCTTTTAATCCACGTTGTGCTAAGTTACCATGTCCAACTTCTCGACGTGACGTTCCTCGTAAAGGCCTTGCTTCTCCAGTACAAAAAGGAGGGAAGTTATAGTGTAAATAAAATGCTTCTTCACCTTCATAAGATGGCATATCTATTTTGCTGGCTTCTCTCGATGTGCCTAAAGTAACAGTCGCTAAAGCTTGAGTCTCTCCACGCGTAAAGATTGAAGAACCATGTGTTGATGGTAAGTAATCTATTTCACACCAAATTGGTCTGATCTCATCAGTTTTTCTACCATCTAATCGTAAACCTTCACTTAATGTTAACTCACGAACTGCTGCTTTTTGAGCTTTATTGAAATATGTTCCAACTAAGCTGCCGAACTCTTCTAATTCTTCTTCAGTAAAAGACGCTTTAATGTCTTCTTTAACTTCAGAAAAAGCTAAGCTGCGTTCTTTTTTTGACGTTCCTTGTTTTGCAATTGCATAACATTTATCGTAAGCAGCTTCGTGTATTCTCTTTTCTAAATCTTCATCTTCTTCTGCAGTTTCATATTCACGAACTTCTTTTTTACCGACGGCTTCTGCTAATTTAACTTGAGCAGCAACTTGCACTTTAATAGCTTCGTGTGCAAACTTAATAGCATCAGCCATTTCTTCTTCGCTACACTCATCCATTTGTCCCTCAACCATCATTACAGAATCTGCAGATGCACCTACCATCATTTCGAGGTCTGAGTCTTCTAATTGTGCTCTACTTGGATTGATAATAAATTCACCATTAACTCTAGCTACACGAGCTTCAGAAATTGGACATTCAAAAGGAAAATCACTTAATTGGATAGCTGCTGAAGCTGCTAAACCAGCTAAGGCATCCGGCATAACATCTTTATCATGAGACATTAACTGTATCATAACTTGTGTATCTGCATGATAATCTTTTGGAAATAATGGCCTTAAAACACGATCTACTAAACGCATTGTTAAAATTTCACCATCACTTGGTCTTGCTTCTCTTTTAAAGAAACCACCAGGATAACGTCCTGCTGCTGCAAATTTTTCTCTGTAATCTACCGTTAGTGGTAAAAAGTCAACAGGACTTGCTTTGTAATTAGATACAACTGTACATAATAACATGGCATTTCCCATTTGTACGACTACCGAACCATGAGCCTGCTTGGCTAATTTTCCGGTTTCGATGGAAATCTCTCTTCCATCACCAAGGTCTATGACCTCTTTAAAAACTTTTGGAATCATAAATATTTTTAATTCTAATTAAACAATGGTCGTTGTGTTGTTGTAGTTGTTTTACACCATTTAAACATTAAAATAAACTATAAAAATTGTTTCTTTTTTACTTATACTTCATTAAAAATTAAAACCATAACTAAGGCTATACTTATAATTTTTGCTTCGTCTAATTTAAAAATAATTCAATTTTTTAATAGCTCATTTCAAAATTTAATTGGTGTTGTGACCAATGAAAAACTATGTATCCTGAACTTGTTTCAGGAACTGCTTATTCTTCTTTTTAATCTCGGAATAAAACAAAAACCACACTTAAAAAGCGTGGTTTGTTTTTATTTTCTTAATCCTAATTCTTTAACTATGGCACGATATCTTAAAACATCTTTCTTAGTTAAATAGTCTAGTAAAGCACGACGCTTACCAACTAATTTCACCAACGAACGCTCTGTATTATAATCTTTACGATTTTTCTTTAAATGTTCGGTTAGGTGATCAATTCTGTGGGTAAATAATGCAATCTGTCCTTCGGCAGAACCCGTATTTTTTACATCTTTACCATGCTTTTTAAAGATTTTCTCTTTAGCTTCTTTTGTTAAATACATTCCAATATTTATTTAAATGATTTTTATGTACTATGAAAGATTTTCTTCCAAGCGGCAAATATAGTAATTTTTAGTTATTTAAAAGATAAACCAATGATAGTTTAATCTTTTTTTAGCATCGTTTTAAACTTTTTTATTTTAAGAAAGTCTTAACACTATAAAATAACTTAAATCTAAAAAATTATGAACTTTTCAAAGAAAAATCACG
>JAGLKH010000271.1 GCA_023141985.1 Flavobacteriaceae bacterium
CAATTTTTAAACTAGAACTCATGAACTTTTCAAAGAAAAATCACGAACACCATGAATTAAATAAGATTTTTGTGAGTAAAAAAATGAATTTAACTACAAAAATGTTTATGGTATTAGCAGTTTTTGCTTTAACCTTTTTTGGTTGCAGTAATAATGAAGCTATTGAAATTGAAGAACAAGAATTACAACAAGACTATTCAGAAGTCGTGTTGTCATCAGAAATTGATGAAGCCTCTGAGGCAATGGATGATATTGCATTAGATGTTTTTGAAACTCAACAAGAAAGTGAAACCAGTAGGACTCAAGCAAATTTTAGCGTACCTGATTGTGTTACTATTACTGTTGTTATTGAACAGGGTTTTAGAGAGATCACTATTGATTTTGGAACTGAAGGCTGTTTAATTAGAGGCAATGAGCTAAAAGGAAAGATAATTTTATCTTATGATGCTAATCCTGAAGCTCAAGAAATACTTATTACAAAAACTTTAGAAGATTTCTATTTCAATAATAAAAACATTATTGGAGGCAAGACCATTTTAAGAGAGCGTTCTAATGAAAACGGAAACCCCCAATTTACTAAAACTGTTGATTTAACAGTAATCTGGCCTAATGGTGCAGAAGCATCTCGTGCTGGAACTAAAGTTAGAGAATGGATTGAAGGTCATGGAAGTGGGGTTTGGAGTGATAATGTATTTGAAATAACAGGAAATTGGACTTCAACGTTTAGAAATGGGAATTCGCACAGTTACGAAGTGATTATTCCATTGCGAAGAGAAGTAATTTGTTATTATTTTGTTAGTGGCTCTGTAGATATTGAACGCACAAATTTTAGTGGTGTTTTAGATTATGGAGAAGGAGACTGTGATAATTTAGCTACGTTTACTAATGAAAACGGAAATGTAAGAGAGATAATACTTAACTAGTCTTATGAAATGGAATTTCATAATAAAAAAAGCGAACCATTTGGTTCGCTTTTTTTATGCTCTTAAAGGTTGATTTGAAATCAAATCTATATATAAATTAATCTTATCTTTTAAATCTTTTCTATGAGCAATAAAATCTAAAAAACCATGTTCTAAAACAAACTCGGCAGTTTGAAAACCTTCAGGCAATTCTTTTCCGGTTGTATCACGTACAACACGTGGTCCGGCAAATCCTATTAAAGCTCCTGGTTCGCTAATATTAATATCTCCTAACATTGCAAAAGATGCTGTTGTGCCTCCTGTTGTAGGATCTGTACATAGAGATATATATGGAACTTTGGCTTCTGCCAATTGCGCTAGCATTGAAGACGTTTTGGCTAATTGCATTAAAGATAATGCAGCTTCCATCATACGTGCGCCTCCAGATTTTGAGATTATTATAAAAGGTAATTTGTTTTTTAAGGCATATTTAGCTGCACGTGCAATTTTTTCACCAACTACACTTCCCATAGAACCTCCAATAAAACTAAAATCCATACAGGCAATAACTAAATCTTTACCTTTTGATTTTCCAACTGCTGTACGTATGGCATCTTTGAGATTGGTTTTTTCTTGTGCATCTTTTAAGCGGTCTTTATACTTCTTTTTATCCTCAAATTTTAAAGGATCTTTAGAGGTTAAATTAGCATCAAGCTCTTTAAAAGTATCATCATCAAAAAGAATTTTAAAATATTCCTTACTGCCAATTCTTACATGATATCCATCTTCGGGACTTACATAAAACCTTTTTTCTAATTCGTCGGTATCAATTACTTTTCCTGTGGGAGATTTATACCATAAACCTCTAGGAGTATCTTTTTTAGATTCGGTAGGTGTTTGGATTCCTTTATCTGTTCTTTTAAACCAAGCCATTATGATATACTGTTTTATGATTTTAGACTTTTATCTTAATCGTTTGCGTTAAGGATTGAACAACTTGTTTGAGCTCATTTTTTTGGATTCCTGCCTTGGCAAGAATGACAAATTAAAAATAGCGAGTTGTGAAAGCCTGACCACAAAATTAAAATTTTGTTTTTAATTTTGTGGTAACGCCATCATTATTTTATAAAGTATTTACATTATTTAGGTCTTCGAATGCTTTTTTAAGGCGTTGTACAAAAGTATTTTCACCTTCACGCAGCCATTTTCTTGGGTCGTAATATTTTTTATTTGGTAGCTCATCACCTTCAGGATTACCTATTTGAGATTTCAAATAGTCTTCATTTGTTTTAAAATAATCACGAATACCACACATAAATGCATATTGCATATCTGTATCAATATTCATTTTAATAACACCATAACCGATAGCTTCTCTAATTTCTTCAACTGTAGAGCCAGATCCACCATGAAACACAAAATCTATATGGTTATGACCAACACCATACTTTTTAGTAATATACTCTTGAGAATTCTTTAGAATTTTTGGGGTTAACTTCACATTTCCTGGCTTGTAAACACCATGTACATTACCAAATGCAGCAGCAATTGTAAATTGGTCGCTTATTTTACTTAACTCTTCGAAAGCAAAAGCTACTTCTTCTGGTTGAGTATATAATTTAGAATCATCTACATCAGTATTATCTACCCCGTCTTCTTCACCACCTGTAATACCAAGTTCAATCTCTAATGTCATTCCCATTTTTGCCATACGCTCAAGGTATTGCTTACAAATTTCAATATTTTCTTCAATAGGTTCTTCCGATAAATCTATCATATGGGAACTGTAAAGTGGCTTGCCAGTTTTAGCATAATGTTTTTCGCTTGCATCTAATAAACCATCTATCCAAGGCAATAATTTTTTTGCACAATGATCTGTATGTAAAATTACAGGAACACCATATGCTGCAGCTAATAAATGAATGTGTTTTGCTCCAGCTACTGCACCGGCTATTGCAGCTTTTTGATTTTCGTTGCTTAATCCTTTTCCGGCATTATAAACTGCTCCTCCATTAGAAAATTGAATAATTACCGGAGCATTTAAATCTCTTGCAGTTTCCAAAACTCCATTAATACTGTTTGAGCCAATAACATTTACTGCGGGTAAAGCAAAATTCTTTTCTTTTGCAAGTTTAAAAATGTCTTGAACTTCTTTTCCTGTAGCTACTCCAGCTTTAATATTATGACTCATTTTTCTTGTTTTTTAATTATTATTTTGAGATATCAAAAATAAACAATTTTTAATAATATAGCTGTAGTTTAGGAGTTTGTTATGCTGAAAAAATCACGAAATCGTAATAGTTTAGAAGAATATATAAAAAGTTAGAATGGATAGTTTATTCCAATATTATAAACGGCATTGCTAAAGTTAAAATCGTTAAACCATCGATTTTGATCTTTATAAGAAGGATCGTAAGTTTTAAACCCAATATCTCCTCGTAATACGAAGAAACCAAAATCATAACGTAAACCAAAACCGGCACCTATAGCTATATCTTTTAGAGAACTAAAACTGTTAAATGTTGCATCCTCGTTTTCAACATCATCAAGAGCATTCCAAATGTTGCCAGCATCTATAAAAAATGCGCCTTTAACATTTCCAAATAAATTATAACGATACTCAATACTAAATGCTAATTTCATATTAGCCTCATTAAATTCGTTATTACTATCTGAACTACCCGGACCTAAATTATATGCTGTCCAAGCTCTATTGTCATTAGCCCCACCTGCAAAAAAACTTTTAGAAAACGGGATATTATTAGAGTTACCATAAGGAATAGCTATGCCAAAATAACTTCGCATAGCAAGTACATTGTTTCCTCCTAAACGCCAATGTTTTATATAATCAAATTCAATTTTAGCGTATTGTGAATAGGCTACACCAAATAATTCGTAACGACCATCACTATTTTTTTTAAGACCTAAAAGTTTAGAAGTAGTTGCAAGTACATTTCCGGCAATCTCTAATTTTGCTTTAAAAATAGAGAAGTTTTCATCAAATAAATTTTCGCGTTTGTCTTTTACGTAACTAAAATTAGAGGCGAAAATAAGATTGTCTTCTGTTAATCTGTTTTTTCTTTCATCAATATTATTTACTGTTTGATAATTGTCTGGGTTGGATGCTTGAAAACCTGAATCTTGTTTCACTAAGTCTATAAATTCATCGGCTTTAGTTTCTATTAAATGTTCATTGCCATTACCATCAATAAAAATGAATTCTGAAGGTGTATTGTAAATATTTAAAGCAACGTTTTCAAGACTTTCAAAAGAATTTTGATAGACACTAAAATAATTACCTGGATTAAGGTTTCTCACATATTGAGTATTGAAAAGATCAAAACTATTTGTAACTGTTTGTTTGGGACTCCACCTATAATTAAAAATACCATTAACGGTTTGTTTATCTAAACCAATATTCCTCTGACTTGTAAAACCAAGACTAAT
>JAGLKH010000272.1 GCA_023141985.1 Flavobacteriaceae bacterium
TCCTATCTCATTAATATCAAAAAACGGGTCTTCATTATTTGCACCGTCTTTTGATGCACCAATAGCTCCAATAGCAGATACTTCGAGTGTTTCTGAACCTCTAAAAATATTACGTATTAATAAAGATGTACTGAAAGAAAATCCTATAGATTGTATATTACTTTGCGAAATATCTACATTAAATCCCAAACCATACTTTTTACGAGGGGTTAAATTAATATTTACTGTTAAGGTCGTGTCGTTTACATTTTCTATATATTTGATATCAGGATATTTAAATGTTTTTAGTTCATTTAAATGCCGATAAGTTCTTGTACGGTCAATTTCCTTAAAAACATTTCCTTTAGTAATAAATACAGCATCGGTTAAGGATTTTGGGCGATATAGCATTTTACCATAACTGTATAAGTTATAGTTATCATAGTTAACAGAATCTTGCAAGGGTTGGTTTCTGCTTTCAAAAGCATCATCTGTAAAAATATTAACGTCTTTTATTTTATATATTTTAAAAGGGACTAATGCTACTGAATCTTCATTTCGAATAGTTCTATTTTGTATTTGGGTAAGATTATTTACCTTTTTATTGGTGCCAATAGTATCATGATAGAACCTTATATAGTCTTGTGTAAAATGATACACTCCTGAATTTCTAAAGCTATTGGTTAAACGTTCTCGTTCATTCGTAAAGTCAATAACTCTATATTGATTTCCTTTTTTTATTAAAGTGTTTTCTTTAGTTTTTTGATATAGTGAATCAATAATTGGTGAAGCAATGTTAGCCGTAAGAGAATCTAAAATATAAGGTTCTCCTGTTGTAACATTATAATCTATAGTTGCACGTTGGTTATCATTTCTTGTTGTTTTAGAAGTCGTTTTAACATCAAACCAGCCATTTCTAAAATAATAAGAATCTAATTTTTTTTTAGATTTATTAGTTCTCAATGTATCTACAATTACTGGTGCTTCGCCAGTTGTTTGTAGCCATTTATTAAAGCTTTTTCTAGATGCTATATCTTTATCTAATTGTTTTTTTGATAACACTTTAGTTTTCCAAGCCACTTTTTTCGGGTTATTATAAATCTTGGCATTTAATATAGAATCTATATTTGGGCGTGCAAAATTATAAATATGTAAGCGTAATGGAAAGCCTAGTAATTTACTGTTTGGTTTTTGAGAAATAAGATTTGTAATATTTTCAGAAGTTGTCTTTTTTTCATTTACATAAACCGAAGTTTGTGTCAATAAATAATTATCTTCTCCAACTCTCTTTACAACATTACACGACGTAATAACTAGTGTAATTAATATAAATAATGATATTTTTGCTGTAGTTTGTTTCAACTAAAAATAAATAAGTTTAGATTTATAAGTAATAATACCTATTATAGGTTCAAAAATACATTTTTTGAATGTTAAGTAAAAGCGAAATAAAGCTAATAACGAGTTTAAAACAAAAAAAGTACCGTTTACAACATCAGTTGTTTGTAGCTGAAGGTAAAAAGACGATTCTTGAACTTTTAAATTCAAAACTCAAATTGTATCAACTCTATACAACTACGTTAGAATTTGATGCATCAGATGCTTTACAAACAAAAATAACGCCAAAAGAGCTAGATAGAATAAGTTTTTTAAAGACACCAAATATTGCTTTAGGAGTATTTAAAATTCCAAAACCACAACCTATTGATTTTAGCAAACTTATTGTAGCATTAGATGATGTAAGAGATCCTGGAAATTTAGGAACTATTATTAGATTATGCGATTGGTTTGGTGTTAAGGATCTGGTTTGTAATTTAGAAACTGTGGATTGCTATAATCCAAAAGTAATTCAAGCTACAATGGGCTCAATAACCAGGGTTAATGTGTCTTATGTAGATTTAATAGAGCTTTTATCTACAAAAAATAAAATAGAAAAATTTGGAGCTTTTATGGATGGAGTTAATGTCTATAACATGAAATTGCCTAATTCTGGTATTTTAGTATTGGGCAATGAAGCTAATGGAATATGTAAAGAAGTAGAATCTCAAATCACGCAACGTATTTCAATACCTGGATTTGGAGATATGCAAGCGACTGAAAGCTTAAATGTAGCTAATGCTACTGCTATTTTTTTGAGTGAGTTTAAAAGAAGAGCGACTACTGAAACGTAAAGTTGATAAAAAGCCCCCTGGTTTTCATAGATGTTATATTACTTGTCCAAGGGCTATTTGGATCGAAATCTCTAACCAATTCATCATTCATGGCAAAAACACCACGTACTGAAGGCGTAAATTTAAACCAAAATAAGTAAAGGTCTATACCAAAACCTAACTCATAAAAAAAGACGTTTCTCTTCGATCTAAATTGTCCAACACTATTATCGTCTGGATTTTCTTCGTTACTGGATAAGTTTAAAGCAGTAGAAAAACCACCCACAATAAAAGGTTTTATATTGTTAACACGTTTGGTTGATATTTTTAATAATAACGGAATATGTATGTACGTCGAACGTACTTCACGCAATAAATCATTATCATTAAAACTCATACCTTGAAAATAACTAGAGTGGTAATTAAGCTCCCGTTTTGATATAGATAATCCAGGTTCTAATCTTAAATCTAAAAACTCGTTAATTCGTAAATTACCTATTAAACCAACATTAAAGCCAACCGATTTTAATACTTGTATGTCAGCTAAATTTTGATTATAATCAAAATTAAAATCATAGTTATTAAACCCTAAAAAATAACCCCATGACAAAAATGATTTGTCGAAGTTTTCATTATTTTTAATTTTCTCTTTACTAAATAATTGTGCAGAAATAGTTTGTAAGGCAAAGAAAAAAGATAGTAATACAAATAGTTTTTTCATTCTATTGTTTAATTGCTTTATAAATAGTAGCCACACCAAATGTTTGTGGTAAAGCTTTAGCATTAATAAACCCAATTTTATGTAAAATATTGTTGAGAGCTTCACCGTAAGGAAAAACTGAAGCCGATTCACTTAAATAAGAATAGGCTACTTTATCTCTCGAAAATAATTTGCCAATTAAAGGTAAAATTACTTTAGTATGAAAATTATAGCCTTGTTTAAAAGGTGTTTTAGTAGGATTAGAAGTTTCTAATATCACAAAAATCCCGTTTGGTTTTAATACACGTAAAATTTCTGAAAGCCCTTTTTCTAAATTTTCAAAATTACGTATTCCAAATGCTACAGTTATAGCATCAAATGTTTTATCATTAAATGGTAAATTTTCAGAATCCCCAACAACCAGATCAATAGTATTTTCTAAGTTTTTTTTTGCAATCTTTTTTCGTCCTACGGCTAGCATACCTTCACTAATATCTAATCCAATAATTTTTGAAGCGTTTGTTTTGGTAAGACTAATAGCGAGATCTCCTGTTCCGGTAGCAATATCAAGAATAATTTCCGGTTTTTGTTTAGCAACAATAGTTACTACTTTTTTTCTCCACTTTACATCAATGCCAAAAGAGATTACTCTATTTAAACTATCGTATTCTTTAGAGATAGTATTAAACATTTTAGTGACTTGCTCTTTTTTGCTTAAATCACTATTCTTATAAGGTTTTACTTTACTGGACATTAATAATAGGAAGCTATAAAATTATTTAGAAATAGTTTTGTTGCAAAGAAATGGAATTCAACGGCAAATCCCTAAAAATAAATTATATTTGCTAGTCTTTATAATTAATACACCAGATGAAAATTATTATTGCTGGCGCAGGAGAAGTCGGGTTTCATTTAGCAAAATTATTATCTTACGAATCTCAAGAAATAACTTTAATAGATACCAATAAGGAAAGTCTTGCCTATGCCGATAATCATTTAGATATAAAAGTCATTAAAGGAGATGCAACTTCAATTTCCAATTTAAAAGAAGCCAGGGTACATATTTCCGATTTAGTAATTGCGGTAACATCTTCAGAAACTACAAATATCACAACCTGTGTTTTAGCAAAGCAATTAGGAGCAAAAAAAGCCATTGCTAGAATTTCTAACCAAGAGTTTATAGATCATAAGGAAGAAGTTGGATTTATTAAATTCGGAATAGACGAATTAATTTCCCCCGAATCATTAGCCTCTGCAGAAATTAAATTAATACTAGACCAATCTGCCTTTGATGATACTTATGAGTTTGAAAATGGGGCTTTAACGATGTTAGGGTTAAATTTATCAAGAACTGCTTTATTTGTTGGAAAATCGGTTAAAGATGCAGCAAAATTATTTCCTGAAATTCATTTTGTACCCATTGCAATACAACGATATGGTACACAATATACCATTATTCCTCGAGGAGATACTATTTTTAAAGAAAGAGATCATGTTGTGTTTATTACATCAAAAGGTGGAGATGAAGAACTATGTAAGCTTACCGGTAAAGTTAAAACAGCGATTAAAAATGTGATGATTCTTGGTGGAGGAAGAATTGGTTCTAAAGCCGCAAAAGATTTAACGAAGAGTAAGTTTAATATTAAACTTATTGAAAAAAATAAAGATAGAGCCTTCGAACTTGCTGATGAACTGCCTGGTGCATTAGTAATAAGTGGAGATGGTAGAAATGTAGATTTGTTAGACGAAGAAAACATTGCTGAAATGGAGGCTTTTATTTCGGTAACAGGAAATTCTGAAACAAATATCATGTCGTGTTTAGTAGCTAAATCTAAAGGTGTAAGAAAAACCATTGCTTTAGTAGAAAACATGGATTATTTTGAATTATCTCATTCTATAGGTATAGACACTTTAATCAATAAAAAACTTTTGGCTGCAAATAATATTTTTAGATATATACGCAAAGGTGAAGTTGTTGCAATGACAAAACTTAATAATATGAATGCTGAGTTATTAGAATTTGTTGTTAAACCCACTTCTAAAATATGTAATAAAATAATTAGAGAATTGGATTTTCCACGTTCTGCAATAATTGGAGGTGTTATTAGAAATGGAGAAGGACTTATTGCATTGGGTGGTTTTAAAATTGTAGCTGGAGATAGAATAGTAGTATGTAGTTTGCCGCAGTCTCTTAAAAAAATAGAGTCTCTTTTCGATTAATAAATACTAATGAAACATCCATGACTAAAAAAATATATACACTTGGGTTTATAAAATGGATGTTACATCTGACTAATAAAAAACAATAAATATTATCAGATGAAACTCAATTACAAAATTATTTTTCATTTTTTAGGATTACTATTATTATGTAATGGTGGTTTTATGTTATTATCTTCTTTAGTAAGTAAAATCTATGAAGATGGAGTGACACAGCAAATATTTTTAGCTGGAATTACAGTTGTTTTTGTAGGAGTACTTACAATGCTTTTTACAAGGAATCATAAAAAAGAAATTAAAAAACGTGAGGGCTATATTGTAGTTGCTTTTGGATGGATTGTCATGGCATTATCAGGAACTTTGCCTTATATTTTTACCGCTTCGATACCCAATTTTACAAACGCTTTTTTTGAAACCATGTCTGGATTCACAACAACGGGAGCCTCTATTTTAAACGATATTGAAATTGTACCAAAAGGAGTATTGTTTTGGAGAAGTACAACACAATGGATTGGTGGAATGGGAATTATTGTGCTTGCAGTTGCAATTTTACCATTATTAGGTATTGGAGGCATGCAACTTTTTGCAGCTGAAGCTCCTGGGCCAAGTGCCGACAAATTACATCCTAGAATAACCGACACAGCAAAACGTTTATGGCTTATCTATTTTGGATATACTATTGCCGAAACCTTTTTGCTTAAATTAGCAGGCATGTCGTTTTTTGATGCTATTAATCATTCTATGACAACGTTATCTACAGGAGGATTTTCTACTAAAAACGCAAGTTTAGCCTTCTGGAATGGACAACCTGTAATTCAATATATCGTGATACTGTTTATGTTTATAGCGGGAACGAATTTTGTATTGAGTTATTTTGCTTTTAAAGGAAGATTGAAAAAAATAATTGAAGATGAAGAGTTTAAACTGTACTTTAAATTAATTACTATATTTACAATAATAGTAGCTTTAATAATCTATTTTAGAGCTGATATGTCCTTGTCTTCTATACATCATCCTATGGTTTTAGGAGAATTAGAAAGCGCGTTTAGGCATGGTGTATTTCAAATATTAACGGTTATAACCACAACTGGTTTTATTAGTGCAGATTATTCGCTGTGGACCCCTTTTTTAGTAGTATTATTTTTTGGTTTAATGTTTCTTGGTGGCTCTTCCGGTAGTACTGCTGGAGGCGTTAAGGTGGTAAGGCATTTGTTGATGATTAAAAATGGTTTTTTAGAATTTAAAAGATTACTACACCCAAATGCAATTTTGCCCGTAAGATATAATACTAAAGCTGTTGCTCGAAATATTATATTTAATATTTTGGCATTTTTTATTTTGTATATGCTTTCTTTTGTGATCGGTGCTTTAGGGTTTTCTATGTTAGGATTGGATTTTGAGTCTGCTGTTGGTGTTTCTGCATCAAGTTTAGGAAATATTGGTCCGGCCTTAGGAGACTTTGGGCCAGTAAATAATTATGCTTTATTGCCTGATATTGGAAAATGGTGGAGCAGCTTTTTAATGCTAATAGGTCGTTTAGAATTGTTTACAGTTTTAATATTATTAACGCCTTTCTTTTGGAGAAACAGGTAATGCTGATTCTCTAAAAAATGCTTCCATGGGTACTTCAAGAGCATATGCAATATTTTGCAATGTAAGTATCGTGATGTTTCTTTTACCAGCTTCTATAACATTATAAAAACTCTTATTAAAACCACAGCGTTCTGCAACTTCTCTTTGTCTCAATCCTTTCTTTAATCTAATGGTTTTTAAGCGCTTACCTAATTGGTTTAATGTTTCTTGAGAGTCTTTAGAGTAGTAAGTTGCCATAGATTTAAAAATTTTAGACAAAGTAACTACAAGTTTTCTTTTTAAAATACAAATAGTTATAAAATATTGTAATCGTTCTAAATTCTTAATAAAATACATTTAGCTTTTGAGATTTATTATTTTGGAGCTTTAAAGTAGTTTGGCTTTTACCTGATTATTAGTTTTCTCTTAATAAAAAAACTTTCCATTGGTTCATCAAGTGCTGTAGCGATAGTGTGCAAAGTTAGTATCGTGATGTTTCTATTACCGGCTTCTATATTATTATAGCTGCTTTTATCATAGCCACAACGATTAGCCATTTCTTTTTGGGGTATTTCCTTATTTAATCTAATAGTTTTTATGTTTTCGCCTAAAGCCTTTAAAATTTGTGCTTTTGTTTGTCCTTCTTTTTCAGACATAATTTTTACTATGTTAGGTATTAATGAGCAGGTTAATAATTAATAAGAATAAGGGGCTAATAATTTTTTTTAAAAATAAAAAGAATAGTACGGCAAGTAATAATTAATCTATATAAAGCATAAAAAAACGGATGTAATACATTACTATGAGTTGAAACATAATATTGTAAATAGAATTATAATATTAAAAGTTGAAATAAAAACATGGAAATTGACTTTTATTTTTTATGTTTGAAAATCAAATAATTTGATAGCCATAATTCAAAGAGGATTATGGTTTATTTTAACTTAAAAATATTAAATAAAAAACTTTAGAATTAAATCAAATGGAAAATTTCCAAGGAGGGGACTGCCTTTCTCAAATGGGTATTCATTTTGTTGTTGGCGGAATGTTTGGAGATCCATGGGGTTACTTAATTGGTGCTGTTTATGGATATTACATGAGTCTAGAGTGTCATAAATAAAAGCAACTCATTTTATGAGAATGGAGATGTTTCTATCTTCATTCTCTAATTTAATTTTTAAGAGTTTTATGAAAAATATTATTGGAATTATTAATGAAGTTGTTAAACCTCATAATGATTTAAAAATAATTATAAGAGATAATAAGGTTATTTTATATAAAAGATTTTTATTTAAAATTATTCTCTTTAGTACATCTGAAGAAGAATTAAATATTAATTCACAATGGGAAAGTGGCTTATTAGGTAAATTGTTTTTTAATAAAGATTTGAAACTCATGCAAAGTCTTGTTTCTGAGTTAATTGAAATTTTTCAGGTTAATAGAATTAGTGTAAAGGAAGTAATTATGAATTAGACTCAAAACGTTTTACTTTATGAAAAAATATTTTTTTCTTGTTATGGCGACAATTCTTTTAAGTTTAATGTTAAAAGAATTGTTAGATACTGATGATTTAGTAATTAATTCATTAGCAGTACAATTTACACAAGACCAAATACAAGACGTTCTTAATTTCCAACAAAAATGGCAATGGGTTAGTTATGTTGTTTTGCCCTTATTACTGTTGTTAAAGGTAGGTATCATAGCAGCTATTTTAGATGTAGGCTGTTTCTTTTTTGATAGAGAAATAAAATATAAACACCTTGTTTAAAACTCTAAAAAAGTTGAAATATAATATTGTAAGTTGAAATATATTATGAAGTTGAATTTTATTTTGTATGTTTGAAAATCAAATAATTTTGATAGTCATAATTCAAAGCGGATTATGGTTTATTTTAATTTAAAAATAATATATATAATGAAAACATTACAATTAGAACAAATGGAAACTCTACAAGGTGGAACTTGTGAGGAATTAGCCTTAG
>JAGLKH010000273.1 GCA_023141985.1 Flavobacteriaceae bacterium
AAAGGAGTTTTTACGTCTCCAATTCCTAAATACAACCCCGATGGTTGTGACTTCATTTCCAGTTCGGGTGCTACTGCTGTTTTTATCATGGAATCCGGAAATCCTTTAGGTGTAAAATTTGCTAATGTTTACTCGGTAGGAAATAGCGCTCAAACAACTATAGAAGATATATTGGAGTATATGGATGACAATTATAATCCATCTATAGACCCTCCAATAAAATTATTGTATCTGGAAACAATTAGTAATCCTAAAAAACTACTTAAGCACGCCTCTTCATTGATTAAAAAAGGAGTGAAAATTGCAGCTATAAAAGCAGGAAGCACTTTAGAAGGAAGTAGGGCTGCAACATCGCATACTGGAGCTATTGCTAGTTCAGATTTAACTGTAAGGGCATTGTTTAAAAAAGCAGGGATTGTGTATTGTAGTAGTAGAGAGGAGTTATTGAGTGTTGCTTCTATTTTTAATTATAAAGAACTCAAAGGAAAAAACATAGCAATAATAACTCATGCTGGTGGTTCGGCTGTAATGTTAGCCGATGAGCTTTCTAAAGGGGGTTTGCATATTCCCATTATTGATGGTAAAGAAGCCCAAGAACTTGAATCTTTTTTATTTCCCGGGTCATCGGTTAATAATCCAATCGATTTTCTGGCAACCGGTACAGCGGAACAATTAGGAATTATTATAGATTATTGTGAGCATAAATTTGATTTTATTGATGCCATGGTAGTTGTTTTTGGAAGCCCGGGCTTATTTGATGTAGAAAACGTTTATAATGTATTAAATATTAAGCTGGATATATGTAAGAAACCTATTTTCCCGGTACTGCCCTCTGTGATTAATGCACAGAAAGAGATAACTGCATTTTTGAGCAAGGGCAATATTAATTTTCCGGATGAAGTAGTTCTTGGAAGAGCATTAGCACAAGTCTATAAAACGCCTTTTCCTGTTTCAGAAAAAATAGTATTACCTTCTATTGATATAGAAAAAGTTAGAACTTTAATAGCTCATGCTTCAAATGGATACTTAGATCCTAAAACCACAGCTTTTCTTTTGGATGCTGCAGGAATACCCCGAGTGAAAGAAGTTGTTGAAAGTTCTAAAGAAAAACTACTTTCAAAATTTAAAAAAAAGAACTTCCCTATTGTAATGAAAGTAATAGGGCCATTACATAAATCGGATGTAAAAGGAGTTATATTAAATATAACTACCATGAAGGAAGCTGCAAAAAGTTTTGATAAATTAATACAAATTAAAAACGCAACAGGAGTTTTAGCACAACCCATGATAACAGGTTTAGAATTGTTTGTAGGGGTAAAAAAAGAAGAAGGCTTTAATCATACCATTGTATGTGGTTTAGGAGGTGTTTTTGTTGAAGTACTGAGAGATATTTCGGCAGGGCTGAGTCCTTTATCAAAACCTGAAATAGAAAGAATGATTACTTCATTAAGAGGTTACAAACTTTTACAAGGAACAAGAGGAAGAGAAAGTGTTAACGAAGCAAAATTTATTGAAATTATTCAACGCGTTTCGGCCTTAGTAGAGGCCGCACCTGAAATAGTAGAAATGGACATGAACCCCTTAATTGGAACTAAAAAAGATATTAAGGCTGTGGATGTTCGAATTAGAATTGAGAAATAATTAGCTATTAATTAACGTGAGTTCGATATAACTAAAATGGTCAAGTGATTGATAACGTGCACTTTAAAGCAATTTTGTCATTCCTGCGTAGGCAGGAATCTATTTAAAGTTTGTTCTGGATTCCTGCCTACGCAGGAATGACAGAGTTTTTCAAAATAAAATAACCATGTAGCTGATAATCAGTATATATTATATTGAACTCACGTTAGTTAAGATAATTGTACTAAAAAGCATTAAGTAAGTCCCCAAAAGCATTCCCCACAAATATTAGCTTTTTTCATTTCCATAAAGTTAAAAGCATAGTAATAGCTAAGCTTAGATTTTCTCACAATTTTCAATCTCAACACTAATTAGTTGTAATTTACTTTTACTAAGTTCTAATTCATTAAAAATATTGGATTTTGCTTCTTCAAAAGTATTTTTAATACTGCTAAATAAATCCTGGTAATAATTAACTCCTTCTTGTAAATTAGTTGTAAAAGTTAACAAGTACTTTTCCTGCTTTTTATTAATAGACCCTTTCGTTTCATCTAATTTGTTTTTAAGAAAATCTATATAAATATTCAGTTCTTTTATAAACATATTAGGGCGATCGGTTCTCGTTATCATATTTAATCTTCCATAAATATGATTCGTAATATCTTTTAAACTCATTACTTTAGAATAATAGGCCATATTAGGCCCAGGACATACAGAAACCCCTTGTCCTTCTATCTTTGTATCTAAATCATAAGCCAATAGTGCAGAAGTGCCTAATCCTACACAAGTACAAGTTTTTTCTATAATTTTATCGAAGTTATTTTTATATTCTTTAGAAGACAAACCTTCATTATCTAATTCTTTTATTTTTAAATACTGGTATTCCCTTGATGCTGTACAAATCCCTTTTTCTTTGAATTCTTTATTTAGAGCTACAAATTTCTTAGGACAAGCACTTCCCGGTCTCCCTTTTTTTATTAAAGTTTCTTTTTCTAAATCCTTAGTATTTCCTCGTAGATTATTAAAGGGAATACCTAAAGGTGAAATATCACTTAAATACAAATCTTTTTCTTTAGCAGTTGCTAATTTCTTTATAGTTTCTTTATCAACGGTTGTAGCTTCTGGAACCAATAAAAAAGGTGTTCCCCAACCTACTGAATCTACCTTATAATAATCTAATAAAAAATCGTGTTCCTCTTCTGTCCCTACTCCTCCTTGAGCAGT
This sequence comes from Flavobacteriaceae bacterium, assembly GCA_023141985.1. Lineage (GTDB taxonomy): Bacteria > Bacteroidota > Bacteroidia > Flavobacteriales > Flavobacteriaceae > PRS1. Next base: position 2,845 of record JAGLKH010000273.1, read on the forward strand.
AACTTCTATTACTAGTGGTTTTTTTGGCACTATTCTACCTTGACTTACAAGCACTTGATTTAATAAATCTTGAATAGAGTCTCTTAATTCGCTTCGTTTTTCTTTAAACTCTTCTAAAACAGGCCCTAAAAGAAAACCATCTGTAGCAAAAGCATGACCTCCACAATTAAGCCCGGATTCTATTCTATACTCTGAAACCCAAAGTCCTTTTTTAGCTAAAAATTTACCTTGTATTAAAGCAGATCTATAATCACTAACTTTTAAAATGATTTTCTTATTAATTTCTCCATTTTCATTTGGATAAAAATCATCGAATTGTGCCATATAAGCATACAATCTAGGATTCATACCGGCAGATAGCACCAAAGAAGATTTTAATTCACTATTTGCAAATCCTCTAAGAGCTGCATGGGCATCATTATATTCAACAGATAATTTCTCATCTTTTTTATAATTATCCTTATCAACCTTTGTCATTATGTTTACATCAATGTTTCCTATAGTTAGGTTTTTCTTTGCCCAACTTTTTATTTCAGAAAGATTAAAACTGTTTTTTGTTAGTTTTTCAAATTCTTTTTTTATTGATGAATAATCTGGAAGCATACTTATATATTCCTTTATTTCTTCAGTAACACTTTTTAATGCTTCAAATTTTTCAGTTGCTAAGCCGTTAATCAAATTCAAATACGAAGTAATTCGTTTTGCCCTGAAATCATCTACCTTATCTGAAATCTCTTGATATGGAATTTCAAATTTATCACTATACATCTTTCTTAATTTCTCTAATAGAACATCATCTACTAATGAAATTACTGAATCCATTCCGTATTGCGCAACCTTTAATGGTGTATCAATAGTAAATCCAATTCCCATAACAGGAATGTGAAATGAATGCGTTTTATTCATATTTAAATAATTTTATAAATTATTAATTTGTGTTTATTCAATATTATTATTGCAATGAATATCTTTATATATCTTTTCAAAAGCAACCCACCTTTTTTCAACTTTGTGGTAATAAAAATTTATTTCATACCGAAACATTAACCCTAAATTAAAATAGGTGGCAAAGTTAGTTAAAATTTGAAAGTATCTTGCAATAAAAGATAAAAAAGTCTTTTTTATTTAGAATTAATATAAATTAATGTAAAACTGATAATTGTCAGTTTTTTGATAACTACATTTATTAATTTTGCTTTGTAATAATTGTTACTTAACAATATTAATCTATTATAACAATGGTTAGTAAAACTTCAACCTCGTTTTTATTTATCTTCTTTTTATTTTTAGGTTTTTCATTGCAAGCTCAAGACGGCGAAAGTCTTTTTAAAGCGACTTGTGCTGCTTGTCATAGAACAACCAGTAAAAAATTAATTGGTCCTGGATTGGCTAATGTACATGAGAAACGTTCTATAGAATGGTTTAAAAAGTTTGTGACTTCATCTCAATCATTAATCAACAGTGGAGATGTCGATGCTGTTAAAATATTTGAAGAGTATAATAAGATCATTATGCCTGACCAAGCATTTTCTGATGCCGAATTAAATGCTCTTTATGAATATATAAAAAGTGTAAGTCCTGCAAAAACAGATATAGCTACAACCGAAATTGTAGAAGAGGAAGAAGTCCCTTTTGAACCTACCGAGGAAGATATATTTATTGGTCGAAATTTGTTTTCAGGCATACAAAGACTTGAAAATGGAGGACCTTCGTGCATCTCATGTCACCATGTTAGAAATGATGATTTAGTTGCAGGAGGAGGATTGGCTGTAGATTTAACAGATGTCTACGATAGGTTAGGAAAAGATGGAATTGGAGGTATGATTACCGGCCTGCCATTTCCTCAAATGAAAATTTCTTACCAGGATCACCAAATAACAGAAGCAGAAACCTTACAACTTGTTGCTTTCTTGAAAGAAGTAAGCGAACAACGTTATTATCAAGGAATTACTTCTTATAAAAATACCTTATTAATATGGGGTATAAGTGGTGCAGCTATATTAATGGGAATCTTCCCGTTGATTTGGTATAAGCGTAAAAAGGAAAGTGTTAATAAAAGAATTTACGAAAGACAGATTAAGTCTCGTAATTAAATTTAAGAATATAACTAATTAAAATGTTACTATGAGTTGGATTGAAGATATTATATCTCCTCAAACAAGAAAATGGGAAGAGTTTTACAAAAATCGTTTTCAACACGATAAAGTTGTAAGAAGTACTCACGGTGTAAATTGCACTGGTGGATGTTCCTGGCAAATTCATGTTAAAGAAGGTATCGTTGTTTGGGAAACTCAACAATTAGATTATCCTTTGTTAGAAGATAAATTACCTCCTTACGAACCTCGTGGGTGCCAGAGAGGTATTTCGTTTTCATGGTATTTGTATAGTCCATTAAGGATTAAATATCCATTAGTTAGAGGTGCTTTGTTAGATGCTTATAGAGCAGAAAAAGAAAAATGTGGTGACCCATTACAAGCATGGGAGAACCTACAAAATAATAAAGAAGCAAGAAAAAAATACCAACACGCCAGGGGAAAAGGTGGATTTAGAAGAGTTCATTGGGATGATGTTTTAGAGATAATGGCTGTAGCAAATATTTATACCGCCAAAAAATACGGTCCGGATAGAGTCGTAGGATTCTCCCCTATTCCCGCAATGTCAATGCTTAGTTATGCGGCAGGCTCCAGATTTTTACAACTTTTTGGAGGAGTCAATCTAAGTTTCTACGATTGGTATTGTGATTTACCAAATGCCTTCCCCGAAATTTGGGGAGAACAAACCGATGTTTGTGAAAGTGCCGATTGGTACAACGCAAAAATGGTTGCTGTAATGGGAGCTAATTTGAACATGACAAGAACTCCTGATTGTCACTTCTTTGCTGAATCAAGGCATAATGGTACTAAAGCTGTTGTATTTTCTCCTGACTTTAACCAGGTCGCAAAATATGCAGATCAATGGGTGCCGTTACATGCCGGTAGTGATGGTGCATTTTGGATGGCTGTAACACACGTTATATTAAAGGAGTATCATCATGAAAAGAAAACACCTTATTTTATTGAATACACAAAAAGGTATACAGACAGTCCTTATTTAGTTGTACTAAAAGACGAAGGAGATCATTACTCTTCAGGAAGGCTAATGCGAGCTAACCAATTAGAACAACATAAAGATATTGACCAGGGAGATTGGAAATTTGTAAACATTGATTCAGAAACAGGCGATTTTGTAATTCCGAAAGGAAGTTCCGGATACAGATGGCAAGAAGAAAAGGGAAAATGGAATATGAAGTATGAAGACGGTGAATCTGATAGAACCTATGATCCAATATTAAGCCTTCTTGATACTAAAGATGAAATTGCTCAAGTTGAGTTTACAGAATTTGGACTGGATAAAAAAGCCTTAAGAGGTGTTCCGGTTAAAAGAATCCAAACAGTAGACGGAGAGCAATTAGTTACTACTGTTTATGATTTAACCATGGCACAATACGGTGTTAGTAGAGGCCTTGATGGTGATTATCCAAAAGGATATGACGAAAAAGATCAAGCATACACACCAGCCTGGCAAGAAATATTTACTGGTATTGATGCCAATATGGTAATCACTTACGCAAGAGAATGGGCGAATACAGCTGAAGTTACCGAGGGAAAATGTATGATTATTATTGGAGC
>JAGLKH010000274.1 GCA_023141985.1 Flavobacteriaceae bacterium
CATTAAATAAGGAATGATTGAATAATAATTGGGACGCATTTGCAAGTATTTCTTTTGTAGGTGATCCTTTTTCTGGCAGAGGAGAATTTCCTAATAGCTTTTGCAACTCTTGTGGAGATTTTCCTGAAGTAACGTTTCTTTCGCTAAATGAATCATTAAAATCAGCAATTGTATCTATAAGTTGGTAGCCAATTTTTTTAAATTCTTCTTTATTAATTTCTAATGGTGCTATTCTATTGTTTGACATCATGTAAATATTTAATTATTACCAGAATAGATAAAGTATCCTGAACTATAAATAATAAAACTGTATATTTCTGAAATAGATTCAGTACAGGTAAGCGAAGTTAGATTTTTAAATTTTAAAAACCAATAGTATCATTTCTGTCTTTAATACCAAAAAGCGTTCTAAACCACAAAAAACAAAACCATAAAAAAGTGACAAATAGCACCGGATAAAACAAACACATGCCAAATTACATGGTTAAACGGAATACGCTCAAACACAAAAAAAATAATCCCTACCGTATACGACAATCCTCCTGCAAAAAACCATAGCACACCACTACTCCCAACGGCTTCGGCTAAACTAGAAAAATCGAATACTATAAGCCAGCCCATTACAAGGTATAACAGCGTAGAAAACAATTCAAATCTGCCAGTGAAAAATAGTTTTAAAATCACTCCAAATCCAGCAATTCCCCAAACCAACCAAAACAAAGTCCAGCCCAGACTTTGCTCCAAAGTTATGAGTAATACCGGAGTGTAAGTTCCGGCAATTAACAAGTAAATACTTATATGGTCTACAATTCTAAAATAATGTTTTCGACGTTCTCCTCTTATTGAATGATATAGTGTAGATGCTGTGAATAATACAATAATCGAAATACCATAAATAATAACACTAAACAAACTCCAATCTGTTTTGTTTGAATTAAAAACAATTAACAGTATTAATCCGGCAATACCCAGCAATGCACCAATACCATGTGATATAGCATTTAATTGTTCTTCCTGTTTAGTTTGGCTTTTCATTTAATGATGCTTGTGAAACTGGTTTTAACCATTTTTCTGTAAGGTCATAAAAATCGATATCAATTGCTGGTTTTTGTCTTTCTAAACGTCCGCTTTGGAAGTTACGCTGCAAAACATCTTCAATTAAATAATCTTCTTTCTCATTTAAAGGATCGAATTCACGTTTTAACGAAATATCAAATAACCTTGCCGTATTATTAAACCAAAACGCACGCCAGCCACTACGCAATTCTTTAATTAACTCGAAGGAAGTTTTCCCCGTTTGTCTGTGTATCAATTTTATTAAAATCTGACCTTCTGTTCTCGTGAATTTTTTCAGTTTTTCTGAAAATTCTCCTTCAATATATTTTTGTATTTTTTTAGCATAGCGCTTTTTATCACGTCTCCTTTTCACTCTATCTAAACGCTCATTAAGTGTTTTTAAACGTTCAGCAGCTAATTTTGCATAGGGATATACTTTTATAGTTTTTCGACGTAAAATCAAATAACGTCTGCGATCTTCTTTACCATCGAACTTCAATTTATGCAATAGCATAACCTCGTCAAGATCTATTGATGTTCTTGGTATAGAATCTCCTTCAACTATAATATATTCGTAAGTTGTAGAATCTTGCTCAACTTCAGTTACTTGAGCAAAAATCAACAGCGGAAAAAAGACAACTATGTAACTTAAATATTTCATCAGTTTTTTCTTATTGCTTTTTATCCCGATAGCTATCGGGAGTCAGATGGAACATCCAAATAAAAACATCTTCACAATTGTGACAAAAAATTTGACATGGATGTTTCATTTAATATAATGGCTCAAAATCATTTCAACTGAGCAAAATTAATAATTTACATACTCTTAAACCTTAAAATAATATTAATATTATTATTTTAGTGCAAAACTTTTATACATGGCGAAGAAGAGCGTTTTAAACAAAAAATCGATTGACTTTTTAGAAAAATATTTAAACAATGCTGCACCAACAGGCTACGAATGGGATGGGCAAAAAATTTGGATGAATTACCTCAAACCTTATGTTGATGATTTTATTACAGACACCTATGGTACAGCTGTTGGTGTAATAAATCCGAAAGCAAAATATAAGGTCGTTATCGAAGGCCATGCCGACGAAATCTCATGGTATGTTAACTACATTTCAGACGAGGGCTTAATTTATGTGATTAGAAATGGTGGTAGCGATCACCAAATTGCTCCAAGTAAAATTGTTAATATCCATACTAAAAAAGGCATTGTTAAAGGGGTTTTTGGATGGCCGGCTATACATACAAGAATACGTGCTAAAGAAGAGCCGCCAAAACCAGAGAATATTTTTATTGATGTTGGTTGTAAAAAGAAAACTGAAGTAGAAAAATTGGGTATTCATGTAGGTTGCGTAATTACATATCCTGATGAATTTCATATCCTCAACAAAAAAAATTTTGTATGTCGTGCTTTAGACAATAGAATGGGAGGATTTATGATTGCAGAAGTAGCGCGTTTACTTCACGAAAACAAGAAAGAATTACCTTTTGGATTATATATAACAAATTCTGTACAAGAAGAAATTGGATTACGTGGTGCCCAAATGATTACTGAAACCATAAAGCCAAATGTCGCCATTGTAACAGACGTTACGCATGATACAACTACTCCAATGATTGATAAGAAAAAAGAAGGTCATTGCGAAATGGGTAAAGGCCCGGTTGTAGCTTACGCTCCTGCAGTACAACAAAAATTACGCGATCTAATAACTGAAACTGCCGAAGAAAAGAAAATTCCATTTCAACGTACAGCTTTGTCACGTGCTACTGGGACAGATACTGATGCATTTGCCTACAGTAATGGAGGTGTTGCTTCTGCGCTTATATCATTACCTCTCCGTTATATGCATACCACAGTAGAAATGGTACATAAAAACGATGTTGAAAATGTAATACGAATGATTTACGAAACATTACTTAAAATAAAGGATGGTGATTCGTTTAGCTATTTTAAGTAAGAATATTTGTCATTCCCGTGAAGACGGGAATCTCATTTTTAACGTCATTGCCTTTAGATTAACAAAGTGAAGCAATTTGTATATTATAAGTTTTAATTAAAAGATTACTTCGTCTCTTCTTTCCTCGTAATGACGATTTATATTATGGATGAATACATAGACATAGTTACCGAAACAGGAAAGCCTACAGGAAAAACTTGTTTAAAATCTATAGCACATAAAAAAGGGTATTACCATAATACAGCACATATTTGGTTATATACAAAAAAAGGTGAAATTTTACTATCTCAAAGATCTGTAACAAAAGTAATTTATCCATTACTTTGGGATGTTTCAGTAGCAGGTCATGTTGATGCCGAAGAAACTATTGAACAAGCTGCTATTAGAGAGATACTAGAAGAGATTAATCTCACTCTTACTGAAAAAGATTTACAAAAGATAAGTGTTTTTGAATGTTTTCAAACGTACAAAAACGGCATCGTTGATAACGAATTTCATCATACATTTATCACGGAATTAAAAGTAGATATTACTGAACTTAAACCGCAGACAAATGAAGTAGAAGCTTTAAAATTAGTCACCATTGAAGATTTTAAAAGTAAACTAAAGCAAAGTGGAACAAATAAACATTTTATACCAACCAACACATCGTATTATGAGTTTGTTGTCAATAAAATTATGAATGCCATATAATTTTTATATTTTTCCATTAAATAATATTTACAATGATTAAAAATAAAAAAGATAAATTCAGCCTTCCTAAAGATGTTATTTATTTAAATGCATCTTATATGTCGCCTCTACTTAATAGTGTCGAAAAAGTTGGCATTAAAGCTTTACAAAAAAAAGGAAAACCACATACAATTTTGCCTAATGATTTTTTTGAACCTGTAACAAGGTTAAAAAAAGTGTATGCTAAATTAATTAAAACAAAAGAATATAATAGAATTGCTTGTATTCCTTCTGTATCATATGGAATAGCTAGTGTTACTAATAATATTCAACTAAATTCCAAAGATGAAATATTGGTTATTGAAGATCAATTTCCCAGTAATTTTTATTCTTGGAAAAAGCTAGCTGAAACATTTAATGCTGTTATAAAAATTATAGAGAAACCAAAATCTGGAGATTATAAAGCTAAACGCTGGAACGAACATATTCTTGAAGCAATTACGCCTAAAACAGCTGTAGTCGCAATGTGCCAGGTACATTGGGCCGATGGTACGCTTTTCGATTTAAAAGCTATAAGAAAAAAAACGCGTCAACACAATGCTTTATTAATTATTGATGGTACACAATCTGTTGGAGCATTTCCTTTTTCAATAGAAAAAATTAAGCCAGATGCTTTAATTTGTGCAGCTTACAAATGGCTATTAGGTCCTTATTCTTTTGGCTTTGCTTATTTTGGTAGTTATTTTGATAATGGTATACCAATTGAAGAATCTTGGTCTAATAGAAAAGATAGTGAAAATTTTGCTGGATTAACCGATTATAAAGACGAATATAAAGATGGAGCTAATCGTTATTGTATGGGAGAAACTGCAAATTTTATTTCAGTCCCGATGGCCACACAAGCTATAGAACAAATCATGGAATGGAATCCAAAAGAAATTCAAAAGTATTGTTATAAGATTTCTAAAGATGCCTTAAAAGATTTACAAGGATTAGGATTTACCATTGAAGATGATGATTATAGAAGCCATCATTTAATTGGTATTAGAATTCCAGATTTTGTGAATATTAAAAAATTAAAACAGCAATTTGAGAAGAACTCTATTTATGTGTCCATTAGGGGTAACTATATTAGGGTATCTCCACACCTCTATAATACAAAGGATGATTTTACTCAATTAGTAAATTGCATAAAAAGCACAATTAAATAATATGAATGTACTTTTTTCAGCATTAGCTCCGGTATTTCTAATTATTATATATATCTATTTAAAAGATAAGTACGAAAAAGAATCTAAACGCATTCTTATTTATACATTTATTTTAGGTGCAGTTATTAGCATTGTTATTTCTACTATTCTATATAATTTTTTCGATTTGTTTCTGCCAACACCAAATGATTTTAGTGTGTGGCAACAATTTATCAAAGCCTTTTTTATTGTTGCTCTCATTGAAGAATTTAGTAAATAT
>JAGLKH010000275.1 GCA_023141985.1 Flavobacteriaceae bacterium
AAGTAAAGAAGAAAGCAGGTTTTTATTATCTTCAAGTGATGTTTCAATTTCCGAAAGTGAATTTAGGCTTACTGATGAAAATAGTGAAAATCCAAAAGTTTTTGCATTTAAAAATCTTAACATAAATGCTACAGATTTTTTGATTTCCGGTCCAGATGTTAGTGCAAGAATAAATAAGCTTGCATTTAACGATAGTCGTGGTGTAGAAGTAAAAAGTCTGACAACAAATTTCGTTTACACTTTACAGAGCATGACCTTTGATTTTCTTCAAATTAAAACTAATAATTCTACACTTAATGGAAACCTGAAGTTTGATTATAAGAGAGAACATTTACAGTATTTTGCAGATAGTGTTAAGGTCAATGCAAGCTTTAATGATTCTAAAATTGATCTAAATGACCTTAATACATTTTATAATGAATTTGGCAAAAACCAAACGGCAACACTTAATGTTACACTTTACGGCACTTTAAACGATTTAACAGCAAGCAATTTATTTCTCAATTCTTCTCGTGAAACTCTTGTGGATGCCACCATCAATTTTAAAAATTTGTTCAATAAGGAGAAAGATAATTTTGTTATGGATGCCAGTTTTAACAGGCTATCCTCAACATATAAAGATTTAAAAGCAATGCTTCCTAATGTGCTGGGTAAATCTTTACCATCAGCACTAGACGAATTAGGTAAATTTACTATTAAAGGTAAAACTATAGTAACTTCTAAAACAGTAAAAGTAGATGTAGACGTCGATACAAAATTGGGTTATATCATTTCTAATTTAGAAATGAATAATATTGATAATATAGATGATACATCATACATTGGAAATATCATTTTAGATGATTTTAATTTAGGTGCTTTAATTAAAGATCCGAAAGTTGGAAAAGCATCTGTAAACCTGGATGTAAATGGTAGAGGTTTTACAAAACAATTGCTTAATACCTTTATTAAAGGAGATGTTTATAATGCTGAGTATAAGAATTACAGTTATAATAATATTGTAGTTTCCGGAAATATCCAAGATATGATATTTAATGGCGATTTGATTGCTAACGATATTAATTTAGACTTACAATTTAATGGGTTAGTCGATTTTTCTAAGGATATTAATAATTACGATTTTACAGCCAACGTAAATTATGCGAATCTTAATGCTTTAAACTTTGTTTCTAAAGATAGTATCTCAATTTTTAAAGGGCAAGTTATGATGAATATTAAAGGGACCAATATTGATAATGCTCATGGAAGTATTTCGTTTAAAAACACATTATATAAAAACCAAAACGATGAGTATTATTTTAAAGACTTTGACATATCTTCTCACTTTCAGGATAATATACGCTACTTTAATATAAACTCTCCCGATATTATTGAAGGAAAATTAAGTGGTAAATTTAAGTTTAAAGATACAGCCAAACTTTTAGAGAATTCTTTGGGAAACATTTATACAAATTATATTCCACATGAAATTGATTCTGGTCAGTTTATAGACTTTAACTTCAATATTTATAACAAGATTGTTGAAGTCTTTTATCCGGATTTAAAACTTGGTGCCAATACATTTATTAAAGGAAGAGTAGAGAGTAATGCCAAAAATTTCAACCTCTCATTTAGATCACCACAAATACGATTAAAAGACTATTTTGCAGATAATATTCAACTAAAAATTGACAATAAAAACCCACTATTTAATACCTATATAGATGTAGATAGCATTAAAACAAAATATTATAATACTTCAAAGTTTAGTTTAATAAATGTGACTATAAAAGATACTTTATTTATTAGAACAGAATTTAAAGGAGGGAAATCTAATAAAGACAATTTTGATCTGAACTTATTTTATACTATCAATGAAGAGAATTTATCAGTAATTGGTTTTAAAAAATCGAATATTGAATTTAAAAATAATTTGTGGTTTGTTAACGAAGAAAAAAACAACTTCAATAAAATTGAATTTGATAGATCCTTCCAAAACATAAAAATTGATGATTTACGTTTAAGCCATTTCAAAGAAGAAATAGAATTATCAGGAATTATTCGAGATTCTTCTTCTTATAAAAATATTAATCTAAAATTTAAAGATGTCGATTTAGCTAAGATAACGCCACGAATAGATAGTTTGGCACTTGCAGGTAACGTAAACGGAAAGCTAAATCTGCAACAGCAAAACGATATATACCTGCCCGAATCAAATGTTACTATCGATAATTTTAAGGTTAATAATTTTAATATTGGATCTTTTAAAGCCAATATTAAAGGGAATGAATCTTTAACCAATTATGATGTGAATGTGAGTTTAAAAGAAGATACAAACGAATCCCTTTCTGTTGTTGGTAATATAGATGTATCTGGAAAAAATTCTACTTTAGATTTAGATATTGATTTCAATAAATTTATTTTAAATCCTTTAAATCCATTTGGAGAAGGAGTTATTACTAATATTAGAGGCGAAGTGGCAGGTAAGGCAAGAGTTACCGGACGATTGCAACGACCACAAATAAACGGACAATTAACCTTGGATAATGCTGGATTAAGTATTCCATATTTAAATATTGATTATGCTTTTAATGAAGATACAAGTGTGAATTTAAAAGCGCAAAGTTTTATTTTTAAAAATGCAGTATTAAGTGATTCTGAGTACTTTTCAAGTGCGGCCTTAAGTGGTGCAATAAATCATGTCAATTTTTCAAATTGGTCTTTAGGGCTTCATATAAATACTAACAAATTATTAGTTTTAAATACCGGTTATAATGAGGATGCTATTTATTATGGTACAGCTTTTGTTGGTGGAATAATCGATATTAACGGACCAACAAATCAGCTTGAAATTAATGCAGAAGTAGAAACAAAAGAAGGTACAGTATTTAAAATTCCACTCAATGACACCGAATCTTTTGTTGATAATTCATATATCCATTTTTTGACCCAAGAAGAAAAAGAAGCAAGATTAAAAGGAGAACTCGCTGTTTTTGATCAAATTAAAGGCTTAGAATTAAATTTTGATCTTGATGTAAATGAAAATGCAGAAATCGAAATTGTTATAGATCAAGATACTGGAAGCACAATTAAAGGAAGAGGGAGAGGTGGTGTATTAGCACAGATAAATACGAATGGTAGATTTAATATGTATGGTGATTTTATTGTACTGGAAGGTGTTTATAACTTTGTTTATGGAGGCTTATTACAAAAAGAATTTAAAGTTAAGCAAGGGGGTACATTGGATTGGGCAGGCGATCCATTAAAAGCCCAGATTAATATTGAAGCTATTTACGATGGTATAGAAGCTAATCCATCTATTTTGTTAGATAACCCAATTAATAGAAGTATTCCTGTTGAGGTTAAAATTCATCTCACAGGAGAGTTGGAGAAACCAGATCTTATATTCGATTTAAGTTTTCCAAGCGTAAATACAACTTTAAATTCTGAGCTTCAGTATAGATTAAACGATGATGAAAGTAAGCAATTTCAAGCCATATCGTTATTGGCAACAGGTTCATTTACTAATCAATTTAGAATAGACCAGCAGGCTATTTATGGTAATCTTGCAGAGCGTGCTTCAGCAATTCTTAATAGTTATTTAAGTGATAGAGATGGAAAGGTTGATATTGGTATTAACCTCCAATTAGGTCAAAATACTCCAGATTATGAAACTGATACCAGGGTAGGTGTAATACTATCCACAAAATTAAGCGACCGAGTGCTTATTAACGGAAAAGTTGGTGTACCTATAGGAGGAGTAAACGAAACTGTAGTTGCCGGCGATTTCGAGATTGAAGTATTATTAAATGAAGAAGGTAATTTTTCAATGAAATTTTTTAATCGTGAAAATAGCATTAGAAACTTTGGTGAGCAAATAGGGTATACTCAAGGTATGGGAATATCTTATAATGTAGAATTTGATAATTTTAAAGAACTTCTTGGTAAAATTTTTAAAGGGAATAAGAAACCTAAAGCTGAAAAGAAAATAAGTGAAATTAATGATAACGAAAATCCACTTCCAGAATATCATAGTTTCAGGAAAAAAGACTCTATAAAACAGTAAAAAAACTATTTATTACCTATTCTTACAAAATATTTATTAACGAAAACGTTTGAGTTTTTAC
>JAGLKH010000276.1 GCA_023141985.1 Flavobacteriaceae bacterium
CCCGAAGTAACCGAAGATGGAGCATTTTTAACCAAGTATATGGCAAATCATTATTTAAGTTGGAATATATCTAAACGCTTTAATTTGGGCTTATTCGAATCGGTTGTCTGGACAAATTCAAACGATAGAGGTTTCGATATTAATTATTTAAATCCAATTATCTTTTATCGTGCTATTGAGTTTGAAACCGGGCAAGGAGCAGGAAATGCCATTGTTGGAGCTTCAGCCAAATACAAATGGAACGACAATGTTAATATTTATAGTCAGTTTATTCTGGATGAATTTTCTTTAAATGATATTAAAGGCGGAGATAAAAGCTGGAAAAATAAATTTGGCTATCAAATTGGCGCAAAGTATTACAATGCCTTTAATATTGATAATTTAATGCTTCAAGTAGAATATAATCGTGTGAGACCTTATACCTACTCTCACAATACTATTGTTTTAAATTACGGACATAACAATCAATCGATGGCGCATCTTTGGGGTTCAAATTTTAGCGAAGCTATAATTATTGGACGTTACTATTATAATCGATGGTTTGCCGATGCCAAGTTGGTATTTGGTGTTAGAGGTTTAGATTTTAATGATGGTACAGATAACTTTAGTTATGGGGGAGACATCTTTAGAGATTATAACGACAGACCTTTTGATACAGGAGTAGAAGTAGGACAGGGTTTAAAAGCTAATGTGTTTCATGCCGAATTGCAAACAGGCTATTTAATTAATCCTGCAACCAATTTAAAATTGTTTGCCAATATAAGTTACCGAAACTTTGATCCGGAGGCTGAAACTATAACAACTTTTAATACTAGTACAGTCTGGTTTAATATTGGATTAAAGACCGATTTGTTTAATTGGTATTTTGATTTTTAACGAATTACTCCTTCAAACTTTTATAAAAAGCACGCCTAATTTTTTCGGAAGAAATAAAATTCCAGCTGTAGCCTAAATCGTCATAAGTTTTAGTGATTGAGTTATTTGCAGCGACTTCATCTTCGGTTTTGCCATTTTTAATTTCTGCTAAAACATTGGCTTTAAGAGTTTCTAACATGGTTAAAAAAGTAGTATATTCTTCTTTGTTAGAAGCATTACCATGTCCGGGAATAATTTTAGTCTCGTCGTTAATAAGGATTAAAGTTTGTTTTACAGCTGCTATATAACCGTTAACACTTCCGCCAGAACTTAAATCGATATAAGGATAACGTTTATTAAAAAAAACATCGCCAGTATGTAATACATTGCTTTCGGTAAAATAGAGTAATGCATCACCATCTGTATGTGCATGGTCCACATGAAAAACAGCAACTTGTTCTCCATTAATAAATACATTTAACTTGTCATTAAATGTAATTACAGGAAGTGCTTCTTTAGGACGCATGGTCTTATCTCGTTTTGGAGTTTCATGTAAACGTTTTCTAACATTATCATGAGCTATAATTGTTGCTCCGAGCTTATTTATGTTTGCGTTTCCTCCAGTATGATCTCCATGCCAATGTGTGTTTACTAAAAATTTAATGGGCTTATCGCTTAATGCTTTAATTGCAGCCACAATTTTTGGAGTTAAAGGTGCGTATTGGTCATCTATTACAAAGACACCATCATCACCAACAGAAATGCCAATATTCCCGCCACTGCCTATGAGCATATAAACATGATCGGAAAGTTTAATAGTTTCAATAGTGACGTCATCAAAATTTTGAGCATAAATTAGTATTCCGAAAGAGCATAAAAAGGGCAGCATTAGTTTTTGTAAAGATTTCATACTTAAAGAATTTTTAGTTGAGATTCATTAAATATACTAAATATATAAAGAGGGGTTGTAAATTATTAATATACTTTTGCTATACATTGCTCATAAGAAATTTTCAAAGTATATTTGGCATCGCAATATAATTGTGTAATATCACATGTCGAGCGTAACTAACTCTTCTTTTTCAATAGGTTCTATAATTTCTGATTTTAAAGAAATTACTAAAATACGGCTGTCTTTAAGTGTTGTGTTTTCTTCGCTTGCGGGTTATTTGTTAGGGGCAGATACGGTAAATTTTTATACATTAATATTATTAGCGTTTGGTGGTTATTTTATGGTTGGAGCCTCTAATGCATTTAATCAAATTATCGAAAGAGATTTAGATGCATTAATGGAGCGCACGAAAAACAGACCTATTCCTGCTGGGCGTATGACTGTTAATACAGCATTTATTATAGCTTCAGTTTTTACCGTTTTCGGAATAATTATTTTATATATTATTAATCCACAAACAGCAATGTTTGGAGCGATTTCAATTTTTTTATATACAAGTGCTTATACACCATTAAAAACAAAAACACCATTATCTGTATTTGTAGGTGCTATTCCTGGTGCCATTCCTTTTATGTTGGGTTGGGTTGCCGCAACAGATGATTTTGGTATAGAACCGGGTATTTTATTTATGCTACAATTCTTTTGGCAATTCCCACACTTTTGGGCTATTGGCTGGTTTTTACATAAGGATTACCAAAAAGCAGGTTTTAATATGTTACCAACAGGAAAACAAGATAAAGGCACTGCAGTACAAACTATTTTATATACAGTTTGGACTATTATTGTATCTATTATACCAGTTTTTGGATTTACCGGAAAGTTGCATTTAACAATAATAGGTGCTATTATTGTATTTTTAGTAGGTCTAATTATGTTGTATTATGCCTTTCAGTTATTTAAAAAAATGACTGTAATAGCTGCAAGACAATTAATGTTAGCAAGTGTTATTTATATTACACTTGTACAAGTAATATATGTTTTAGATAAGTTTTTAAGATAATATGGATTTAACAGAAGGAACTTTAGAAGAAAAAACCAATCGCGCAAAAAAAATGATGCTTTGGTTTGGTATTGTATCTCTAATCATGTCTTTTGCCGGCTGGACAAGTGCATTTGTGGTTAGTCGGTCGAGAGAAGATTGGTTAACAGATTTTCAATTGCCAAATGCTTTTACAATAAGTACAATTATTATTATTATTAGTAGTCTTACTTTTATTATGGCAAAGAGAGCCTTAAAAAATAATAAAAGACAGTTAGTTACCATTTGGCTATTGATTACTTTGATATTTGGAGCTGTATTTATTTATAATCAATTTTTAGGATTTAATCAAATTATTGAATCGGGCTATAATTTTACGGGACCAACAAGCAATATTACAATGACATTTATTTTTATTATTGCTTTTGTGCATATTATACACGTCGCTGTAGGAATAATTTGCTTGTTAGTAGTAATTTATAATCATTTTAAACAAAAGTATAATGCAAAGAAAATGCTCGGTTTTGAACTGGCAGCAACCTATTGGCATTTTGTAGATATATTGTGGATTTACCTGCTTTTGTTTTTATATTTTATGAGTTAGTTTTTAATTGTTTTTTAAAAGACTCATAGAACATCTTGTTAGGCGTTTTCCAGCTTATTTGAAATTTAGAGAAGGATGTTTCGTTAGATAAATAATTTGATTATTTTTGTTCAACTTTTTAAAATAAAATTCATTTATGGATAATACAGTTGTAAGTACTGGAACAGAAGGTAAAGCTTGGGGAGGAGGCAAACAACCTCTTAAGGCAAGTTACGGTAAAATGATGATGTGGTTTTTCATCGTTTCAGATGCATTAACCTTTTCAGGGTTTTTGGCAGCCTATGGTTTTTCTAGATTTAAGTTTATAGATTCTTGGCCAATAGCCGACGAAGTATTTACACACGTTCCTTTTTTACATGGTCAGGATTTACCTATGATTTATGTGGCTTTCATGACTTTTGTTTTAATTATGTCTTCTGTAACAATGGTATTAGCCGTAGATGCAGGACATGAAATGAAGAAAGCCAAAGTGACCTTTTACATGTTACTTACAATTTTTGGAGGGCTTATTTTTGTTGGTTCTCAAGCCTGGGAATGGGCAACATTTATTAATGGAGAATATGGAGCTGTACAAACTAAAGGAGGAAATATTTTGCAATTTGTTAATGCCGATGATGGTCACAGAGTAGCATTAAAAGATTTTGTAGTTGCAGAAGACGATGGTAGAGTGATACATGAAAGTGAAAACGGATTGTGGTTTAAAAGCGAAGGCACACAGCCTACATATACTGTAGATGAGGTTATAAAAGGATTAGAATCACATAGTAACGTATTAATTAGAACACAAATTATAGATGAGGCTGGAGAAAAAACCGTACTCTCCAGGGAAGAATCTTTAAAACAGCTTAAGGATAATGGCAAAATTGTTGTAGAAGGTGCTAACTTACATGTAAATGAATATGGCACACCATTATTTGCAGATTTCTTTTTCTTTATTACAGGTTTTCATGGGTTTCACGTATTTTCGGGAGTAGTTATAAATATTATTATATTTTTCAATGTAATACTTGGAACTTACGAGCGCAGAAAAAATTATGAAATGGTAGAAAAAGTTGGTCTTTACTGGCACTTTGTAGATTTAGTCTGGGTATTTGTATTTACATTCTTCTATTTAGTTTAATAAGCATAATTCAATTTTAAAATGGCAGAACACGCACATAAATTAGAAATATTAAGGGGGTTGATTAAGTTTAAATCCAACACACAAAAAATTTGGGGAGTTTTAATTTTATTAACTATTGTGACTACTGTTGAAGTGTTTTTAGGGATTTCTAAACCAGACGCTTTAATGACAAGTTTTTTAAGTATGAAAATCCTTAATTGGATATTTATTATCTTAACTTTAGTAAAAGCATACTATATAACTTGGGATTTTATGCACATGCGAGATGAAACAAAAGCATTACGTCGTATGGTCGTTTGGACAGCTATTTTTTTAGTATGTTATCTGTTGTTTATACTATTACAAGAAGGAGG
>JAGLKH010000277.1 GCA_023141985.1 Flavobacteriaceae bacterium
GAGAATTGTTTTAAAATATTACCACGACAGGCACTGCATGCAAAAACACTTGGGTTTGAGCATCCTAAAACTGGCAAGTGGCTATCATTTACATCAGAAACTCCAAATGATATGCAACAATGCATAGAGAAATGGCGTAGCTATTCTAAGCATCAAGACTGATTAAAAACGTGATATTACTATATATAGATAAAAAAAGCGATTTCTAATTATAGAAATCGCTTTTTAAAATACTTTTGTAAGTATTCTATTATTCTATTGCTTCTTTTTTATTGAACTTATAACTAAAACCTACCATAATCATTGAGGTTGTCATGTCATAAGAAACAGAAGTTCCGGGAACAACTCCAAGTGGATCATTTTGAGTAATTGCCATTGGGTTTAACATTGATCCGGAGGTTGCATCTCCACTATCACCAAAATGATAAACTGCATCTAAAGTAAAGTTATCATTTACCTCATAACTAAAACCAAACTGAAAAGCATTTTTTATGATTGCAGTTGCCGGCATACTAAAAAATGCTAGCTCTTCTGTAATAGGATTTGAACTGTAAGTATATCCTAAACGTAAAGGCAATTTATCGATACCTTTGTATTGGATACCTGCTGATAAAATAGAAATGTTTTCCCAACCGAAACCAGCTACAGATGCAGTTGGTGTCCATCCACTTGCTTCAAAACCATCAGTGTTTTCATAATCAACCATTCTATAATCTAAAGCAAGATCAATATCTCCTTTGGAGTATCCTAAACCAAGTGACATAATTGCAGGATAATCCATATTAAATGATGCATCAGGAGCAGATGAACCATCTAAATACGTGTTTTTGAAATCAAAATCGCTAAATGATTGTGCTGTTTTGTATGATGCCCCTGCTTTGAACCCGGTTCCAGAGTCATAAAACAATCCAAATTGGGCTCCAAAACCAATTGCAGTAGCTTTATCGCTAGTAGGATAACCTAAAGTTTGACTAGGAGACGAAATAGGGTTAGGGGCCAACTCTAATGTT
Organism: Flavobacteriaceae bacterium; assembly: GCA_023141985.1. Taxonomy (GTDB): domain Bacteria; phylum Bacteroidota; class Bacteroidia; order Flavobacteriales; family Flavobacteriaceae; genus PRS1. The sequence continues at coordinate 1,011 of JAGLKH010000277.1, forward strand.
GCATAATTTATTGTTGGTTCTACACCAAATGAAAACGTATCTGATAATTCATACGCCCAGGTAAACCCAATTTGTAATAAGATATAGTCAGATTCTATACGTCCAAAACCTCCAGCAAATTGTGGAAAGTTAATCGGATTAACAGGTTCTGTTGGATCAAAATTTGGGTTTGGATTACCTTGTAAATCTTGAGGGTAATTGTTATTTGCTGGAAAAGTAACTCCAAAACCACTAATGCCAAAAGCAGAAGCCCCAAAAGTATGCTTACTGTCTGCTTTACCCCAAACCATTGCAAATGCTGGCATTGGAGAAAGAGGTCTATCATCCTCTGTTGTTCCACTTAATGGTCCAAACGTTGATGATAATGCAGGTGAAGAAAAGAATAGCCCAAGATCAAATTTTAAGATTTTCTCATCAAATGTAGAAATTGATGCGGGATTCCATTGTAATGCACCACTTATATCTAAAGGCTGAGCTGTAGAAGCTCCACCCATTGACATATTAACAGAGCCTACACCCTGCATAATATGTCCTGCTTGTGCAAATACGGCAAATGAGGCAAATAATAAACTGAATGTTAAAAAATAGTTTTTCATAATTAATTAAGGTTTATAATATTAGTTCTCTATATTTCTCTACAAAATTATCCTAACTCTTGATGTAAATATATGACATAAATCATAAAACAACTTTTAAGCTCAATTATATTTTTTGGAGATTAGTTTTTAAGTAAGGCTTTTAAATCAATTTGTACTCCGTTAAGTATAACTGATTTTTTACCTTTTAGATGTTTAATGTCTTCTAACGGATTATTGTCCAGAATTAAAATATTAGCTTTAAATCCTTCATTAATTTTACCAAATTTTAATCCAAATGCTTCATTAAAATTTGATGTCGAAGTAGCTAATACCTCTCTATTAGTTAAACCGGTTCGTAAAAAAACTTCAAGCTCCTGATGCAATGAAATCCCTGGCATTGTTCCCCAAACATCTGTACCACTACCGGAAATATATTTAGCACCTTTTT
>JAGLKH010000278.1 GCA_023141985.1 Flavobacteriaceae bacterium
TGGGAATCGAACCCACACTCCCGAAAGAACTGGATTTTGAATCCAGCGCGTCTACCAATTCCGCCACTTGAGCAAAAGAGAGTGCAAAATTATAAAATAAATTACTTTAAACCATTAAAATTAGTGCCTTTTATGTTTTTGGAGTCCAAATAAATTTCTAAATTTGCACCTCGTTTTAACAAGCGGGATTTAAAAGACTATTTAACAGCAATATATCATGTCTTACAAAAGACCAGAACCTAAAATTTTTCCTTGTTCACAGAGTAAAGTATTAGCTACTAAAATAGCTAAATCTTTTGGTATTGATTTAGGCAATATAATTACTTCTAAATTTAGCGATGGAGAGTTTCAACCATCGTTTGAAGAATCTATTCGCGGGTCGAGAATTTTTATTATTGGATCGACTCATCCAAGTGCTAATAATTTAATGGAAATGTTGTTAATGCTTGATGCAGCAAAACGTGCATCTGCAAGACATATAACGGCTGTAATACCTTATTTTGGTTGGGCAAGACAAGACAGAAAAGACAAGCCAAGAGTGCCTATTGCTGCAAAATTAATAGCAAAAACGTTAGAGACTGCTGGAGCAACACGTATAATTACAATGGATTTACATGCTGATCAAATTCAAGGATTCTTTGAAAGACCAGTAGACCATTTGTTTGCGTCAACAATATTTTTACCCTATTTAAGAAATTTAAATCTTGATAATTTAGCAATTGCTTCACCAGATATGGGAGGTTCTAAAAGAGCATATGCATATTCTAAAGCGTTACAAAGTGATGTTGTAGTTTGCTATAAGCAACGTGCAAAAGCAAATATTATTTCTCATATGGAGTTAATAGGAGATGTTGATGGAAAGAATGTAGTAATCGTTGATGATATGGTCGATACTGCTGGAACTTTAGCAAAAGCAGCCGATTTAATGATAGAAAGAGGCGCTTTAAGTGTAAGAGCAATTTGTACTCATCCTATTTTATCAGGAAATGCTTACGAGAAACTTGAAAACTCTAAACTTGAAGAATTAATAGTAACAGACACTATTCCTTTAAAGCAAAAAAGTAGTAAAATTAAAGTTTTAACTTGTTCAGATTTGTTCGCAGATGTTATGCATAATGTGCATTACAATAAATCAATCAGCTCTAAATTTATAATGTAAGCCCATCCCAACTTTCCAAAAGGGAAAGAGTTTGAATAAAAAAGAATATTAATTAGTAACTATAAATAAAATGAAATCAATTACAATCAATGGATCTAAAAGAGAAAGCGTAGGCAAAAAAGCAACTAAAGCCTTACGTAATGCTGGTAAGGTTCCTTGCGTATTATACGGAGGAGATCAACCAGTACATTTCTCTGCTAATGAATTGGCATTCTCAAAACTGGTATATACGGCTAATGCGCATACCGTTGTGATTGCTATAGAAGGAGGTGAAACTTTTAATGCTGTTTTACAGGATATTCAATTTCACCCGGTAACCGATAAAATATTACACATCGATTTTTACCAGTTATTTGAAAATAAGGAAATTACTTTAAGTATTCCGGTGCATTTAGTTGGAAGTTCACTTGGTGTAAAAAACGGGGGTGTTTTAAGTAGAAACAACCGTAAATTAAGAATAAAAGCGCTTCCGGTAAATTTACCGGATTTTATAGAAATAGATATTGCGCCTTTAAAAATTGGAGACAAAGTTTACGTTTCTGAATTAGAAAACGAAAAATTCACATTTCTACATACTGACAATACAGTTGTTTGTCAAGTTAAAATGGCAAGAGCTGCAATTGTTGATGAAGTTGAAGAGGAAGAGGAAGGAATTGAAGGAGAAGAAGGCACAACAACTGAAGAAGGAGCAGAAACAACAGGAACTTCTACTACTGAAACAGCTGAAGCTTCTAAAGAATAACAAAATTTATCATCTATTTTTAAAAAGCATTCTGTTAATTCAGGATGCTTTTTTATTTTTACCTAAAACAAAATAGTATGTTTAAGTTTTTACATAACTTGTTTAATCACAAAAAGAAATCAAAACAGATACTTCAAGATAACACAATGAAAAAATATCTTATTGTTGGATTAGGAAATATAGGCGAAAAGTATGATGGTACAAGACATAATATAGGATTTAAAATATTAGACCATTTTGCACAACAAGAAGATATAGTTTTTGAAACTAAAAGGCTTGGAGATTTAACAACCTATAAACTTAAAGGACGCACATTTATTTTGCTAAAGCCAAGTACCTATGTTAATTTAAGTGGTAAGGCTGTAAAATATTGGTTAGAGAAAGAAAAAATTCCTTTAGAAAATTTATTGATAATTACAGACGATTTAAACCTCCCATTTGGAAGTTTTAGATTAAAAACCAAAGGGAGTGATGGAGGTCATAAGGGTTTAAAGGATTTACAAGAAAAGTTAGGCACTACTAAATATAATCGATTTAGATTTGGAATTAGTGATAGTTTTGGGCAAGGAAGACAGGTGGACTATGTCTTAGGGAAATGGAGTGCAGAAGAACTAATACATTTACCCGAACGTCTTGATAAAAGTATTGCACTTATTAAATCTTTTGTTCTATCTGGAGTAGCTATTACGATGAATAGTTTTAACAGGAAATAAAAAAAGAGAAACTTTAATGCTTCTCTTTTTTAGACTTATCAAATTTATTATTTGATAATAATCTTTTTAGTTTGTGTTTTTAAACCATCGGAAACATTTATTAAATAAAGTCCGGATTGAACATTGCCAAGGTTTATAACTTTATTAAAATTAGAATTATTATTATAAATATTATCGAATACTCGTCGCCCCCTAATATCATAAACATTTATCTTAATGTCATTTCCAGAGTTAGAATTTAATTTCACTGTAAATTCTCCATTGTTAGGGTTAGGGAATATTGATAAATGAGTCAACTTATCAAATTCTGGAGCACTTAAAGTTGTAGTACAAACTTCTATATACCAATCATTTAAAATACCAGTATCTTGATCTGCACTATCTAAAACAGCAATAGTCCAATTACCAATAGCATCTAATCCAGAAAAGATATTTAAAGGTGAAGCAGGAGCATAAGTTCCGGTTGTTGGCTCTGCACAAATAATTGCAGGAGCACCATCTTCAAAAATAATATCAATATCATTCTCGTCAGCACAATCTCTACTCCAAACATTGGTGAATGTGGTTCCATTAGGATGTTGAATTTGTATTGTTAGATCATTAATGTAAGTATGGGAAATATCAGCGTTTACACTTACATAGTCTATTATATTAGAATCAGGAATATTAATAATATTTCCTACAGCAGATCCGGTATTATCAGGAATAGCCAGATTTAAATTTTGAGCTGAAGTATATTGAGTACATGAGGTCACAAAATTTCCTATAGAAAAACTTTCAGTGTTTACATTAAAAAATATATTACCTATGGCTTCTACCATAATTCTACAATTTGATGCAGCTATATTAGGGACTGTAATATTTTGCGTACCGTCATTAGGGGTATTAGATGCTAAAACGGTGTCAAAACTAACACCACCATCGGTAGAAAGCAATATATTTACGTTAGCTGTATTTACACCATTGGCTGTAGTTCCTGCAACATCCCATGTAATAGTTTCTGTAGTACTAGCCGTCCAACTAATTCCTGTTGTAGACTGAGAGGTTATAATAAAAGGCCCCGCGGCTGCAACAGTTGTAGCCGTCATGTTATCTGTAGCTGCTTGTCCTCCACTAACACCATTATCTCTAACTGTTAACTGAAAGTTTATATCTCTACCAACCGAAGCTAATTTTTCCCAGGTTGAAGAACCTCCAGAATTCATTAAATCTGCTAACTTAGGTATATATCTTACCGGGTCTGTTGTGCCTTCAAAAGATCTTACAAGTGGACCAGTTAAATTTGTTACAAGGGGTAACCCTGCTGAACCTAGATCGTATTGTTCCCAAGTAAATGTATGAGAGCCTGTCCCATCAGTATCTGTAGAAGAACCTGTAAGTTTATAAGGTGTGGAAACAGGAATAGTATAAGATACACCGGCTATTGCTGTTGGAGGAGAATTACCAGTAGCAGTTTGTACAGCACATGTGCTGTTTCCAGTTGTTAGGTTTGCCCATATTTCTTGTAAACTAGCTTGATGAAAATAGGCATCACTATTAGATTGTACATTTTGTGGTGAGCAAATGCCGGCATAAGCCATAATCGTAGATCCACTTCCCGGTT
>JAGLKH010000279.1 GCA_023141985.1 Flavobacteriaceae bacterium
GATGAAACTGGAGATACCGATTGGGAAGGCTTGTATAATGGTTACGATGCCACGGTTGATTTTCCAGGTTATCCATGGTATAAAGAGCATATGAAAAAGTATCCTGATGCCAAAGTAATTCTTACTGTAAGAGATTTTGAAGGCTGGTATAAAAGCGTCGATAGAACTGTCTTTAGAGCAGGACCTCAAACACCTCTTGAAAAAATTAAAATGATAGGCAAGTTGCTAACTAATTCTCGCGTACGGAATGTAGTTAAATGTATAAAATTCTTTAAAAAAGTTTTTTTTGCCAATGAGCTTAAAGGAAAGTTTCTGGACAAGGAATTTGCCAAAAAAGTTTGGGAAGATCATATAGCAGAGGTAAAAGCCTTTGTGCCTCAAGAAAAATTATTGGTATATGATGTACGTGATGGTTGGGGTCCGATTTGTAAATTTTTGGATGTGCCTGAACCTGCCGATCCTTTACCACATTTAAACAAAAAAGAGAATTTTAAAGAAATGCTTCCCCAACTTATGAAAGGAATCATGGGAGAATGAAGAATATTAATCTGTAATTTAATTAAAAGGGATAAATGAATTCTGAAAGTTGGCAAGTAAAATTGGCCTTATTATTAGTGAGTAGCTTGACTATTATGTCTATGATTACCATATCTGCATCACTTCCAGACATGACAAACACTTTCTCTGATTTTCCAAATGGAAAGAAATTGGTTAAACTTACTTTATCTTTTCCAGGATTATTTATTGCATTAAGTGCCATTGTTACAGGTATTGTTATTGATAAAATTGGTAGACTAAAATTATTAGGACTAGCTTTAGTTTTTTATGCTGTCGGTGGTAGTTCCGGGTATTGGTTAGATAATATATATCTTATTCTGGCAGGCAGAGCTTTATTAGGGATAAGTGTTGGTGTTTCTATGACTATTGTAACAACTTTGGTAGCCGATTATTACCAGGGAAAGGCAAGGCAGAAATTTGCAGGATTACAAATAGCTGTAATGTCTTTGGGCGGAATTGTGTTTATAACACTTGGAGGGATATTAGCAGATATACATTGGAGAGTTCCTTTTTTACTTTACTTTTTTTCAATTCTTGTTTTACCCTTTGCTTATTTGTTTTTGAAAGAACCACCTAAACTGTCAGAGGTTAAAAGCAACAATAAATTAGTGAAATCACCTGCTATCATTTGGTTCGTGTTTATTAATGTTATGTTGATGTGGATTTTATTTTTTATTATTCCGGTACAGATTCCTTTTCATTTAAAATCTATTGGAATTGAAAAAAACGCATTTATCGGAATTGCAATTGCGTCCAGTACTTTTTTCTCTGCCGTTGGAGCAATTTCATATTCTAAAATAAAGGACAAATTTGGGTTTAGACAAATATTTGGTATTGGATATTTTTTAATGGCAGTGGCTTTTGCTTGTATCGCCTATGGAAACTCCTATGAAATGGTTATGTTGGCAATGATGCTTGCAGGTCTGGGTATGGGCCTTATGATTCCCAATGCGAATATTTGGGTTATGCAACTGGCACCCCCCGAAATAAGAGGAAAGGAAATAGGCAGGCTAACCACCTTTTGGTTCATGGGGCAGTTTTTGTCGCCAATAGTTCTCCTGCCTTTTTTAGATTATATTTCTCAGTCACAATTATTTTTTGCTTTGGCCTGGGTTTTACTAGGATTGAGTATCCTATTTTTATTAACCTATTTAAGGACATCAAAAAAATAAATTATTCAATCAACTGAATATAAATAAAACTAATAAGAGATTAATCAATAGATTTTAATGAATTATAAAGAATTACATACCTATATTTTAGAAAAAAAATTTGGTTATATAAATGGTGATATTATTAAGCAGGACAAAAATATTAGAATTATCCATCTAAAGGATGAAAAAGGAATTTCAAGAACTTTAGGGATCGTTAAATTTTTGAATACCGATAATAAAATGATTGAAGTTGCACATAGTAAAATACTAGCTGGAGGGTTATTAGGGAAAACACTACAAGGTTTTCAGATTGATTTTAACAAAAAATTTATTGGAACATTACAAATAAAATTACCGGATTGGTTGAAGAATGATTTTAATACCCAGCAAGAAATTGGGTTAGCTTTTTTCTCTAAAATTTTAGTAAGCGATGATTCTATATTAAATAACGAATTTTTATATTCCGATTTAATAGAAATTGTCCCTCAAGATTTAGAGAGCTTATTTATTGGTAAAACGAAACCTTTATCTAAAATTGATGATAATTTACTTTCATTATTAAAAGCGGCAGGTTTAACAGAGATTAAAGTAAGAAACAGTTATGATTAGTTGTATAGTAATTGGGGCAGGCCCTGGTGGTATTGTTGCCACAAAAGAGCTTCTTGAAAAAGGCTTTGATGATGTCTTGTGCCTGGAACAGTCCGATGAGCTTGGGGGTGTATTCTCTAATAGTTATGACAACCTTCTTCTAACGTCGTCGGTAACCTTTAGTATGTTTTCAGATTTTTGGGTTGGCGAGGGCAATAGCCATCACTTCTGGACCAAAGAAGAGGCTGTAACATATTGGAAGGCCTATGCCAAGCACTTTGATGTCACTAACCATATCCGTTTTGGCACTAAAGTTATCGCTGTTTCTTCACAAGAGGACTCTAACTGGCGAGTTGGATTAGATTCCGGGGAGACACTGCAATGCAAACGACTTATATTAGCTATTGGCAACAATAATATACCAAAATTTCCCGAATGGCGAGATAAACTTACTAATGTATCATACTCTCATTCAAAAAATTACAAAAATGCCAACGGATTCGAAGGTAAACGTGTGCTTATAGTAGGTGGTGGTGAGTCGGGTTCGGATGTTGCATTAGAAATCTCTCGTGTAGCCGAACAATGTTGGGTAAGTCTTAGAGAAACTACGGGTTGGATAGTACCCAGGAAGCGTGGAGAACATGCAGCAGACGTTTCCACCCATCGTGGAATTTGGGATTTGCCACGTGAATTCGGAAGAATTTTGAGCCCATATGTTTTAAAATTAGAACGAGCTCGAAAAGATCCAATTTTTGATGCCCTTGCTGATCTAAATGAAAAAGTAAGCTCAAAGAATGGTATTTGGGGAATTTTTGGAACTAAGACTCTTGCTTTACCAAAGGCAATTGCTAATCATGGATGTAAAGTGGTGGGAGATATTGTAAGTATCAATGACGGTGGAAGAATACTCCAAACAGCAGATGGTGTGACTCTTGAAAATATAGATTATGTAGTTTTTAGTACCGGTTATGTAAATAGAGTTGATTTTATGCCCAAAGAACTTCAGGCTTGCGATCCAAGAAGTTTGTATAAACATATGTTTCATCCGGATATAGGAAATCGCCTTGCCTGGGTAGGATGGGCTCGTCCTGGATTTGGAAGTCAGTTTCCTATTATGGAAATGCAATCACGTTTATGTGCGCTTATTTTTTCAGGAGAATTAAATTTACCAAAGCCTGATGATATGGTTGAAAGTGCAAATAAAGATATTGAAATTTACAAAGAACAATTTGAAGAAAATGCACACCGTATACGCAGTTTAGTGGATTACTATAAGTATATGGATGATATAGCTAAAATTATTGGATGTAAACCAAACTTAACAAAATATTTCTTTTTCCGACCACGACTTTGGATTCACTTAATGTATGGTCCAACTCAAGCAACTCAATTCCGTTTGCGGGGACCGGGAAAGAAAGTCAAATTATCTCACGAACTTATTAATAAACTGCCTATAAGTAGCTTTAACCATATCGTTAAAGCAGGATTAAGAGGCAGGGTTCGTTATGCTTTAAAGGGTTTTTTACCTAATTAAAAAAAGCGTATATACTAATGACCATTTATAAGTAATTGGTCTTAACTAAATAACTATAAATTTTTACAAAATGAAAAAATTTCAGCTTTATTCGATCCCCATTATCGTTATGTTTATTCTTTTTAATTGTACTCAACAGAAGCCTGCGGAACTAGAACCCGATGATAAAGATCGTAATATGTTTGGGCACTATATTACACGTGGATTAACAAAAACAACAGATAGTCTAACACCAGGATATGTTATGTTTATCCCTTCAAATTCTGCTTCTGTTTATCTTCTTAACCGTAATGGAGAAGTCGTACACGAATGGAAAGGAAATTATGGCACTCATAGCCCTTATATAAATGATGACGGCTCAATTACACTCATGGCTTCCGATCCGGACTTTCCAGTGTTTGCGGGTGGTGGTCAAATGGGTAGGCTGCAAAAAATAAGTTGGGAGAGTAAAATATTATGGGATTTTGAGTATGCTACAGAAGAATATCATGCACATCATGATATTGCCGTTATGCCTAATGGAAATGTTTTGGCCATTGCATGGGAAGCAAAGACGGCAGAAGACGTATTAAAAGCGGGTAGAAATCCAGAATTCATTCCTAAAGCAGGGCTTTGGCCATCAAGAATAGTAGAGATTGAACAACTAGATAAAACTCATGGAAAAGTAGTTTGGGAATGGCATATTTGGGATCACTTAATCCAAGATCATGATCCTGAGATGGATAACTATGGAGATGTAGCTGCACATCCGGAATTACTTGATTTTAATGTAAGTGATTCTTTACCTCCTGTAATTTCCCAAGATAGTATGGATCTATTACATGCTTTAAGAAAAACCAGGAGAAATCGAACCGTTGAAAACAGGGGGTCTGATGTTTACCATTTAAATGCGATAAATTATAATGCCGAATTGGATCAAATTATATTTAGCTCGCCAGCATTGAGTGAAATTTTTATCATTGACCATAGTACTAGTACGGAAGAAGCTGCAAGCCATAGTGGAGGAAGAATGGGTAAAGGAGGAGATTTTTTGTTTAGATGGGGAAATCCACAGAACTATCGCCAGGGAGATTCTACAAATCAGCAATCATTTGGCCAGCATGATGTTCGTTGGATAGAAAAAGGAAAACCTGGTGCCGGAAATATTACTTTTTATAACAATGATATTCCTTTTATACCAGATAGCCTGGATTATTCAGCAGTATATGAAATTAAACCTATAACTGATAAAGATGGTAACTACCTCTTAATGGAAAATAATCGTTTTAGTCCTTCAGAGCCAGAATGGAAATATATTGCCCCGGATACACTTTCTTTTTATGGTGGGTTTGTTTCAGGTGCACATCGCATGCTAAATGGGAACACCTTTATTAATGAAGGGCCAAAAGGACGCTTTTTTGAAGTGACTTCTCAAGGAGAAATTGTCTGGGAATATTTAAACCAGTTTAGAGGGAATATTCACCATCCTAATGGAGATCCGGCGTCTCCAATGCCAATGACTTATATGCAGTTTCGATCTACTTTTATTCCAGCAGATCATCCTGGTTTAAAAGACAGAGAATTAGTGCCTTTAGATCCTCAACCAAAAGTATTTAAGCTTCCACCCAAACCAGAAAAAAAATAGTCGTAAGGGTAAAAAAACACCTTCTGGTGGTAGATTATTAAAAGAGTAAGTTTGAGATTTAACGATTCCCTTCCTTGGCGAGAAGTTTATCCTGAGCGCAGTCGAAGGGAGTCCAAGAGGTGGAGTTTCAAAAGGGAAACGTCACCAAAAGGAGGTATTTTTATTTTGATCTTTTTTTGGACGAGAAGCCCGTCTCGATCGAGGTCGAGAGGAGTCTAAAAGGAGGAGCTTCAAAAGGGAAACGTCACCTTTTGGTAATAAAGGAAATCAATACAATAATTGCAGTCATGCATTAGTAAAAAACTACTCCTACTCTTCTTTTTAGAATGCAGCTCTATGCCTTTTTAGTAATAGACAGATTGATCATTATTGCCATAAGAAGCCAAATAATCCATGTTTCTCCATTCGTCATTTCATAAGTGGAACCTGCCAAACTAGCTGCTCCTAATATAAGGTAAACAACTATAGGTGATAAAATCAGGCAAATTAAGAGATTGATAATCGTTTTTTTGTAATCCATAAGTCACTATTTTAATTGGTTAATACTAGACATTTCTTTTAAAAACAGGCAATCAAATGCAATATTTTATATCCAAACGTCAAGTTAAATATAGTAAATTTTTTATCACTTAAAGATTCAAGACAAATATTGAAGATTTAATAGATGAAATTGATAAGGAAGTAAAAAGTATAGAGCAATGATTAAATTCTTTCATTATCGCAACAGAATTTTGCATAAGCAAAATCAAATGTCCTGTGGACATTTGGTGGAGATAGCCGCTTGCGGGCGTACTAAATGATAAAACAGTAACTAGGATAAAGTTTTTTAGACGTATTAGATAACAACTCATTAATGAGAAAAAACA
>JAGLKH010000028.1 GCA_023141985.1 Flavobacteriaceae bacterium
TAAAAACGAAATAAACATTGGCTTAATTGGCAAATATGTAGAATTACAAGATTCGTACAAATCAATTTTAGAATCCTTTATCCATGCAGGAGCTGCTAACGAAGTTAAGGTTAATGTAGAGTCTGTTCATTCAGAATATTTAAATAAAGATAATGTTAAACTAAAACTATCCCATCTCGATGGTGTTTTGGTTGCTCCAGGTTTTGGAGAACGTGGTATCGAAGGTAAAATTGATGCTGTAAAATATGTACGTGAAAACAATATTCCATTTCTGGGCATTTGTTTAGGTATGCAAATGGCAGTTATAGAATATGCGCGAAACATTTTGGGATTAGAAAATGCAAATTCTACCGAAATGGATGCAAATACACCTCATCCTGTTATTTGTTTAATGGAAGAACAAAAAGCAATTACCAATAAAGGAGGTACAATGCGACTAGGTGCTTGGGCATGTAAATTGAAAGAAGATAGCATTGTTGCACAAGTTTATAATAAAACAAATATAGAAGAACGTCATCGACATAGATACGAATATAATGACCAATACAAAGAGCAAATCGACGCAGCTGGTATGAAAGCTACTGGATTAAACCCAGAAACTGGTTTGGTAGAGATTATTGAAATCCCAAAGCATCCTTGGTTTGTTGGAGTACAATACCACCCGGAATATAAGAGTACTGTGTCTAATCCACATCCTTTATTTGTAGCTTTTGTAAAAGCAGCACTAAAGTATTCTATGACTAAAAATAGTGTCACTATGGCATAAAACGTATATTGGATAGCTTTTTGCATTGCCAAAGCTGTCCTCTCCTTTTTAAGGAGAGGTGTCTGGAAGACGGAGTGGTTAAAGCTAATAGGCTTAAAACGAAGTTGTTATATTTAAAAGATGCCTTTAAGTTAGATAGTTTATGAATAATGAAATTCATAATAGAAAATATTTGAAAGAATTCCGAAGGAAATTAAGAAATAATCCAACTAAAGCTGAATCTTTATTATGGAAGGCTTTAAGAAAAAGCCAGTTAGAAGATAGAAAATTTAGAAGACAACAAAGTATAGAAAATTTTATAGTAGATTTTTGTTGTCCAACTGAAAAATTAATAGTTGAAGTTGATGGAGAAGTTCATAACAACTTTATAAATAATGAATACGATTTTAAAAGAACAGAACTATTAAATAAACTAGGCTATAAAATAATTCGTTTTACCAATGAAGATATTTATAAAAGTTTAGAATTAGTATTAGAAGCAATAAAACAAGAATTTAAAAAATAACCACCTCTTAATCTCCTCCTTAAAAAGGAGGAGAAACTTATAAATATGGAAGAAAAGAAATTAGACCTTAATTCAATAATAGGTTTTGTGCTAATTGCAGCAATATTAATGTATATGCTTTGGCAAAACCAGCCAACACCTGAAGAGATTGAAGCTCAAGAAAAAGCCAAACAAGAGCAGATAGATGCGGAAGCCATAGCAAAGGAGAAAGCTGTTGATACCTTTGTAGCAACTCCTGAAGATTTTTCGGTAGCAGCAACAGACTCTATGCAATTAGTCAATTTAAAAAATAAGATTGGATCCTTTGCATATTCATCATCATTATCTTCAGCAACACAAGAAGAAACTGTTATTGAAAATGAAGTGTTATACTTAAAAGTAAATAATAAGGGAGGCTATTTAACTGAAGTAAAATTAAAGCAATTTGTAAACTACGATTCTGTTCCTATATTTTTAATAAAAGATAGCAATGCTATTTTTAGTATAAATTTTGGCACCACTGATAACAGAATATTGAATACAAAAGATCTTTATTTTCAACCAACCCTTACTAAAAGTGGAGACAATCAAATATTGTCGATGAAACTTAAAGTATCAGAAACCGAATTTTTAGAGTATAGATACGAGTTAAAACCTAACGATTATATGTTAGGGTTTTCAGTAAGATCTCAAGGTTTAAATAAAGTAATAAATAGTTCGCAACAAGTTACTTTAGATTGGAAATTAAAAGGATATCGTCATGCAAAAAGTATAGCATACGAAAACAGATATACGAGATTAACTTACCAACACGATGGAGGTAAAATTAATAAACTTGGGCAGGCAGGAGATGATGATGAGATCGAGAAAGATGTAGAATGGTTATCCTTTAGACAGCACTTTTTTAGTTCAATACTATTAACAGACAAACCTTTTAAAACAGTAGCATTAAAATCTGAGAATTTAGCTATAGATGAAGAAATTGATACTATTTATACAAAGAGTTATGCTGTATCAATTCCGTTAGATCTTAGTGCAGGAGAGATAAATGAGTCTTTAAACATGTATTATGGCCCAACCGATAGCCAGACTTTTAAGCAATACGATAGGGGTTTAGAGGAAAGTATTCCTTTTGGCTGGGGGCTTTTCGGCTGGATTAATAAATCACTTTTTATTCCTTTATTTGGGTTTTTAAGTGGATTTTTACCTTATGGTATTGCCATAATTGTGATGACTGTTTTGGTAAGATTAGTTTTATCTCCGGTACTTTATAAGTCGTACTTATCTCAAGCTAAAATGAAAATTTTAAAACCTGAGATAGCCGAAATAAGTGCGAAGTACAAAGACAACCCAATGAAAAAGCAAAAGGAAACCATGGCTTTGTATAGTAAGGCAGGCGCGAGTCCAATGAGTGGTTGTTTGCCGGCATTGGTACAACTCCCTGTGTTTTATGCATTGTTTATGTTCTTTCCAACGGCATTTGAGTTACGTCAAAAAAGTTTTCTTTGGGCAGAAGATTTGTCGTCTTACGATACGATAGCAGAACTTCCATTTAGAATTCCTATTTATGGCGATCATGTAAGCTTATTTCCAATATTGGCTTCTATTGCGATTTTCTTTTATATGAAAATGACTACAGGCCAGCAGGTAGCTTCTACACCAACACAAGAAGGTATGCCAGACATGGGAAAAATGATGAAGTACATGATTTATTTCTCACCAATAATGATGCTCTTTTTCTTTAATAATTATGCCAGTGGATTGAGTTTATATTACTTCATTTCTAATTTAATTACTATTGGTATTATGTTAGTTATTAAGAATTATATTCTTGATGAAGATAAAATTCATGCACAAATTCAAGTGAATAAACAAAAGCCTAAAAAGCAAGGTAAGTTCCAACGTAAAATGGCAGAAATGATGGAAAAAGCTGAAGAGCAAAAACAAGCACAGAAAAAAGGTAAAAGATAAGACCCTTAAAAAAATAATTATTTTTAGCTGTCAGAATTATATTTTGGCAGCTTTTTTGTAATACTCAATAGAGGTGACTTTTCGGGAATTTTAGCAAGATATTTTTTCTTTATCGAGGCTAAAATTTATAGTATAGCTGTAGTTACAGTATAATATTTTAAATGATGAGAAAGGGAAAAAGATGAAGATAAAAAATCGAAAAGTTATGTCTGTTAAGTATATAACAATTTTAGATAAATTATAACGTTAATCAAAATATGAAGCATATCACTTTAATTATCTTATTTTTTATTTCTACCTCAATTTTTGCACAAGACATTAATCAATTTGATGTTAATGGAAAGCGTCATGGTATTTGGAAAAAAACCTTTAAAGCTACTAATCAAGTAAGATATCTGGGTGAGTTTATACATGGAAAAGAAATAGGACTATTTAAATTCTATAAGTTGATCAAGAAAAAAAGCATCTTAACAGCTACCAAACAATTTAATGAAAATGACAATACAGCGTATGTGAAGTTTTTATCTTCAGGTGGCAAAGTGATAAGTGAAGGTAAGATGAATGGTAAAATATATGTTGGGAAGTGGATATATTATCATAAGAATTCTACCAAAATAATGACAGATGAATCGTATGATATTGATGGGAAATTACATGGTAAACGATTTGTCTATTATGAAAATGGTCAGATTGCAGAGGAAGCTAATTATATTAGTGGTAGTCTTGAACGTAGTTCAAAATGGTATTCCAGAAAAGGCGTTGTGGTAAAGGCGTTTATTTATGAAAATAATGAGCTTCATGGTATAGCAAAATATTATGACGAAGAAGGTGTTATATTAGCAGAAGGACAATATAAAAGAGATAAGAAAACAGGTGTTTGGAAATACTACAGCAATGGGAAACTTGTTAAAGAAAAAGATTTTACCTACATACCTAAATATAAAAAGAAGCAATAAGAAAACCCTATTATTGTAATAAACTTTAAAAATGGTAGCATTATAATGTTACCTTTTTTTATTCGTAAATTTGCAAAATGAAAAGAGTAGTAGTCGGACTATCAGGAGGAGTAGATTCTAGCGTCGCAGCGTATTTGTTAAAGCAGCAGGGCTATGAAGTTAT
>JAGLKH010000280.1 GCA_023141985.1 Flavobacteriaceae bacterium
TCCATTCCCTTTAAGCAGGCATAACCGTAACCTTTTTGGTTTTCAGAAAGAACTGTGGCACCCGCATTTTTTGCATTAATTTCAGTGTTATCTGTTGAATTGTTATTGACCACAATAATTTCATCTACAATATTAGGAATATCATTTATGACATTAGCAATTGAATCTTGTTCATTATATGCAGGAATGATGACTTTTATATTGGTCATTATAGGTCTCTAAGGTTATTTTCTTTTTTAAAGGAATTTAAATCCATCCATTCTTTAATTTTTTTTCCAGCTTTATATTTTTCTGCTTTTACTATTTCTTTATTTTTATATTTAAAACAATAACCGCTTTTTTGATTATTTATTAATTGGCATTTATAATTTATATATCCTCTGTCATCATAAAATATCCACCATTTATTTTCGACATCATTAATAAAATGTCCTTCTTTTTCTTTAGTACTATTTTCACGGTAAAAATACCAATATTCAGTTTTCTTATTTATTGAAAAAGCCCCTTCTTTTTTAAGATTTCCATTTGGATAATAAAATTTCCAATAATCTATCTTTTGATTGTTTACTAACCAACCTTCTGCTTTAAGATTACCATTAACATAATAAGTTTTTTGATATGTTTTTTGGGCTGAAACAGAAATAGAAAAAAAGAATATAATAATTAGTATTCGCATTATTTCTGATTAACCAACTCCATTAAATTCACATCATTGCCTAATAATATGTCATTAGAATTTATTCGTCCTTTTAAAGAATCGTTTTCTAATTTTAAAACACCTCTAGGGCAAACTGCACTACACACACCACAACCAACACAACTTGAACGCACAATATTTTCTCCTTTTTGAGCATAAGCACGAACGTCTATTCCCATTTCACAATAAGTAGAACAATTTCCACAAGAGATACATTGTCCACCATTTGTAGTAATTCTAAATCTTGAAAACATACGTTGCTGAAAGCCTAAAATAGCTGCCATCGGGCAACCAAAACGACACCAAACTCTATTTCCAAGAATTGGATAAAACCCGGTGCCTACAACACCCGAAAAAATGGAGCCAATCATAAAACCATAACTGGAGCGTAATGTTTCGGCTTCAAATAAAAAGAGTTTTGTGTTGCTGCTAAAATAATGTATCCCAATAAGAGCCATGATAATTACAAAATAACCAATGGCTCCATAACGAGCATCTTTACCAAGTTCATTGCGTTTAAAAAGCATGATTATTGCGAAAACCAATGTTAAAAGCCCTCCAACTAAAACTAAAAACACTCCTTTTGTGAGCCAGTATTTATTTGGGTCGTAACCTAAATATGTATATATAACAGCAGTCGTCATTAATACTACAAATACTAAAACAGTATGTATTAGCCAACGTTCTAATTTCCAAGCTGATAATTTTTTGGATGATAATTGACGGAAGGAATCTCCAGCAGTTTCGGCCAATCCTCCACAACCACAAACCCAGGAACAATACCAACGTTTACCATATTTATAAGTTAGAAAAGGAGAGATAACAAAGATGGAAAGTACTCCAAAAATTAATAAAGCCAAGCCAATATTTCCTGCATTAATAAAGTCATCAATTCTATACTGTTCGAAGTTATAATAGTTTAAAGGCCATATATTTTTTAAATCGTAGTAAGGCAGTTTAAATGTGTCGCTATTTAATCGTGCCATAAATTCGGGTATTAAAAAGGCAAAACCCAATTGAAAGAACATCACAGAAAATGTACGTAGTTGCTGATAACGATTATGACGATATTTTAAAATAAATTTATATCCAAAAACTAAAATTGCTATAGTATATAAAGTTCCATATACAAACCATTGGCTTGCTGGATTTCCGTTTAAAACTTTGCTTAAGGGATCGAATAAAGATACTAAACCTGT
>JAGLKH010000281.1 GCA_023141985.1 Flavobacteriaceae bacterium
AAGTAAGCATCATTAGCAAAAAGAAGAGTTCCAACAGAAATTAATACTAAAGAAGCCGTTAAAAACATTCCTTTGTTGGGAAAATTAGTATTTAAAAGCGCCAATATTAAAATGAAAAAACCAATAACTCCAATAACTACTGCAATTTTTTGTTTTGTGGTAAGGTCGTTAGCATCAGGTTTTGCTAAAGACATACTATGATTTATTTTATGTCTCATCTCAATTATGCTGTTTGGAGTTGAAGGTTATAAGAAGAAAGAATATCTTTTTCAAATGTTTTATAAAATTCCGGATCAAAATTGGTTTCAGCTAAATGATTCATCACATAATCTACATCTCGTTTTTCGGTGAGCCATTTATCAAAAATTTCATGACGCATCCTAATCCCGAAGGTATTAATTCCAATAAATTCTTTTGTAATAGTATTATACTCTATGGTAATACATTTGGTATCATCTTTGTGTTTCCAATGAAAATGTGCATGAATTTCTTTTGGGTTCGCAAAAACCCAGCCATATGTTTGATATTCTATATCTAAAAATTTAGCAGAATTAAACCAGTGTCCAGGTTTATATTCTATTCTATTACCACAAATGCTTTGCGCTACTGTTTCTCCCATCATACGCCCAGTGTACCAAACGGCTTCAATTGGTCTTCGCTGGCCAATAGATTCGTGTTGCTCTGCACAATCACCAATTGCGTAGATGTCAGGAATATTGGTTTCTAAAAAACGATTTACTTTTACACCTCTTCCAGTTTCAATACCAGACTCTTTTATAAAATTAATATTTGGAGATACACCTGCTGTTAACCCAACCATATCGCAAGGTATTTCTTCTCCTGTTTGAGCTACAACAACACCTTTTGCTCTTCCGTTTTCATCAGAAATAATTTCTTTTAAATTAACACCCAAACGCAAATCTATATGATGATTTTTTATATGCCTGTTTATCATTTGGCTCTCGCCTTCAGGAAGTACCATATTCCAAAAACTATTCTCTCTAACCAAAAAGGTAACAGGAATATTACGAGAATTGAGCATCTCGGCAAGCTCAATTCCAATTAACCCTCCACCAACAATTACAGCACGTTTACAGACTTTATTGTTTGGTGCATAATTCTCCAAATTTTCTAAATCTTGCTTATGGTACATTCCCATAACACCATCAAGATCTTGTCCCGGCCAGCCAAATTTATTAGGCTTACTACCAGTTGCGATTATGAGTTTATCATATCGAAGACTTTCGCCTTCTTCAAAATTTAAGGTTTTTGATGTTACATCTATATTGCGAACATATGCTTTCTTTAAATTGATTCGATTCTTTTCCCAAAACCAATTTTCGTAAGGTTGAGTGTGTTCAAACTTCATGTGTCCCATATACACATACATGAGTGCTGTGCGAGAAAAGAAATAATCAGTTTCGGCTGAAACTATAGTAATCTTTTTATCAGAAAGTTTTCGAATATGTCTTGCAGCAGTAACTCCTGAAATTCCGTTGCCTATTATTACTATTTGTTCCATTAATTTTTTAAATGATTGAGTAATATGTCGAGAATAAAGATAATAACTTAACGGAAAATAAAGAAAATATTTATTAAGGACATTAATTGTAAGTTTTCAAACATAGTTTTCGACATATCATATATTAATTTATAATAAACACAAAAAAAATGAAAAAATTACTCCTACTGGTTTTCACAACCATAACTTTTTCAGGGTTTTCACAAGATGTCTCCGAAAATCAAAAAACTAATATTCAAGAATACACACCTTCTAAATTATTAAATAAAGGGCAATGGGATATTAAGTTTTTTAATAGTATTTATACACAAACTGAGCGTACTGAAGCTAGAAGCAGTTCTGTTACAATAGCTAGAGAGACATTTTACACAAATACTACAGAAATTTTTACGGGGATTAGCCAAAATTCTCGTGTAAACATCGGATTTATTTTTCAAGTACGCTCTAATACCTTTGGTGGAGCAAGTACATTTGACGTTTTTAAATTTGAAGATAATGCAAATGCACGAAGTGGCTTAACTACAATTGCACCTTCAATTAGAGTACAGCCATTTGCAAATACGCCTAATTTTTCGTTAACGAGTTCAGTGTTTTTACCTGTTTTTAAAGATAAAGCTAATGTACCTTATCTAGATAAACGAAGCATATTTTGGGAAACTAAATTCTTTTATGATAAAACCTTTGGCGAAGATAAATGGCAGCTGTTCACTGAAGCTGATTTAGGGTTTAATTTTGGTGAAAATAGTAGCGATGCCGATATAAATTCTAATGTAAGTGAGCGTTTTGCTAATAATAGCTTATCTGTACCTTTAAGTGTGTTTTTAAGTTATTTTCCTACTTCAAAAACCACAGTATTTGTAAATACTAAACAAGCGTTTTTAATTGATTTAGGAAACGAATTTTCGCAGAATTCTACATCATTAGGATTTGGAGGAAAGTATCAATTAACAAATGTTTTAAATATAGAAACTTCTTTTGATAAGATTGTAAGAGGGCATAATTTTCAAGGACTAGGTCAAACATTTAGCTTAGGCTTAAGAGCTTTGTTTTAATATAAATAGTAAATTGTGAGATAAATAGCATATTTATGAAACGAGCGAGAATGTTAAAATTTTTATCACCCATGGGAATGACTAATAGCGAACAGCATGTGTCCGTTAAAAAGCAATAAATATTAGACGCATGAAAATTTATAAGCTCTTAATTATTTTTTTATTCCTATTATTTCAATCTTGTTTTGGACAAACCAAAAAGATTAACGGACTGAGTTTCGTGGCTTCCCGAGATACGATTAGCGAAAAGCACGTAATGCCAGTTGTTAATATAAATGCTAATTATGCAAGTGTAATGCCTTTTGGTTTTATTAGAGATTTAAATAATCCTGTAATTGTTTACAATACCGATAGACAATGGTTTGGCGAATCAAAAGAAGGAGCGAAACAATACATTAAAGAACTCAAAAAGAAAGGCATCAGTATTATGATGAAACCACATATTTGGGTTTGGCGAGGAGAGTTTACAGGTTACATTAGTATGAAAAATGAAGAAGATTGGAGAATACTTGAAGATTCATATACCAAATTTATTCTTGATTATGCAGAATTAGCAGAAGATACAAAATCGGAGATTTTATGTATTGGAACTGAATTAGAGAGATTCATAGATGAAAGACCAAAATTCTGGAATATTTTAATATCTAAGATCAAAGAAATTTATAAAGGAAAACTAACATATGCTGCTAATTGGGATGAGTTTAAACGTACGCCTTTTTGGAGCCAATTAGATTTTATTGGAGTTGATGCGTATTTTCCAGTAAGTATTAGTAAAACGCCTACTCTTGAAGAATGTTCGGAGGGTTGGAAACAACACAAAAACCTAATTAAAGAAATTTCTAATAAGTATAATAAACCAATTTTGTTTACAGAATTTGGGTATCGAAGTGTAGATTTTTCTGGAAAAGAGCCTTGGAAAAGTGATAGGAGTTTGACTTCAGTAAATCTTGAAGCACAAATAAATGCTACTAAAGCACTTTTTGAAGAATTTTGGAAAGAAGACTGGTTTGCTGGAGGGTTTGTATGGAAATGGCATCATGATTATGAGCAGTCAGGAGGAGAAAATAACACAAGATTTACACCACAAAATAAACCTGTTGAAGTTGTTATCAAATCTTACTATTCACACCAATGAGATTAACGATTTGTTTTGTACTCTTCTGTTTTCAAATTCAAGGATTCGCTCAATCCAATATTGTTGCCGATTTAAAAGTTCAAGGCAATAAAAAGTTAAAATCCTCTTTTGTTAAAAAATTGTCAATAATAAAATCTGGTGTAGTTTTAGATTCACTTCAGATAGAAGAAGATATAAAACGATTAAAACGATTGCCTTCGGTTTCCCATGCTTACTATCAAGTATTCCATTCACACGATAATCAATACAATGTATTTTACAACATTGTAGAGAATTTTACAATCATTCCAACGGTTAACTTGTATACTACAAATGACGATGAGTTTGCATATCGATTGGGTTTGTATGAATTTAATTTATTTGGACAAAATATTGCTTTTGGAGGGTTTTATCAAAAAGATATTTATAGTTCCTATGCCATTAATTTTAAAGCTCCAAATTTATTTAGCAGACGATTTGGTTTAGCCATTAATCATCAAAATTTATCGACTCAAGAACCTGTTTTTTTTGATGACACAACAGCCAATTATAAACATAACAACGAATCGATTGAAATATTAGGATTATTTGAAATTAATTTTAAACACAAAATAGAGTTTGGAGTTAATTATTTTACTGAGGATTATTCGTATATATCTGGAGCTACAAGTTCAGAAGTTACACAAGAAATAAGTGTACATAAGTTACTATATAAGGGTATATATGAATATAACAACCTGGATTATTATTATCAATATGTGTCTGGATTTAGATCTATGTTTAATTTTCAATATATATCATCAACAAGCCAAATGCTACCAGATTTTTTTATTGGCTGGAATGATTTTTATTATTTTAAAAGACTTGGCGAAAAAGGTAATTGGGCAAATAGGTTGAGATTTGGATTGTCGAGTAATGACGACACACCTTTTGCACCATTTTCAGTAGATAAGAATGTTAATGTTAGAGGAGTTGGAAACACTATTGATAGAGGCACAGGAGTTATAGTTTTAAATGCCGAATATCGATATACATTATATGAAAAAAACTGGTTTGTATTTCAAGGAAATGTATTTATAGATGCAGGAAGCTGGCAA
>JAGLKH010000282.1 GCA_023141985.1 Flavobacteriaceae bacterium
CAGAATGACAATGTATCTAAAGCTGTTTTATTAAACAAGCCACAAAAATACACATTTTAACAGCTTAATAGAAAAAAAATGTACATTTACAAAAAGCCTTTTTTATGATTTTAAAACGAACAATATGTATTCTTTTAATTGCTTTGCTTAACCAAAACTATTTACTGGCACAATCTGCAAGTCCTGCTAATTTTGAGTCTACAACATATAATAAATTGATACAACCTCCATACTTACAACAAGGAGACACTGTTGCTATTGTTGCTCCTGGAGGTGTTTTCATAAATAAAGAAGCAAAAATTCAGCAAGCGGTAGATTTGCTTAATAGCTGGGATTTAAATGTTATTATAGGCAATAATGTATTTAATCAAAACAATCATTTTTCCGGCACAGATGAAGAACGCACTAATGACTTTCAAAAAGCCTTAGATAACCCAAACATTAAAGCCATTTGGGCTGCTCGTGGCGGCTATGGAACTGTACGGATTTTAGACAAATTAGATTATACCAAATTTAAACAAAGCCCCAAATGGATTATTGGTTATTCCGATATAACTGCATTACATAATCAGTTACACAATGCAAATTATGAATCTATTCATAGTATTATGTCAATTGATTTTACGGAAGATTTAAATGAAATAAAAGACAATATTTCTTCTTTTAAAGGTGCTATTTTTGGTAAACAATTATCTTATACAATTGAAGGTTCAGAATATAATAAACCAGGAAGTGCGTCTGGGCAATTAATTGGTGGAAATCTTACATTACTCCATACCATGTTAGGCTCAACAACAAGTATTGAAACAAGTAATAAAATTATATTTATTGAAGAAATTGGTGAGTATGCCTATCATATAGATCGCATGTTACAGAGTTTAAAACGTGCAGGTTATTTTGAAAACTGCAAAGGTATTATTGTTGGTACTATAAGTAAGGTTAGAGTGAATACAACAGATTGGGGGAAACCTATAGAACAACTCATTTTGGACGTTATGGAAGAATATAGTTTCCCTATTTTATTTCATTTTCCTGCTGGACATGAAGATGATAATCGTGCTTTGATTTTAGGGAGAAGGATTGAGTTAACAGTTGGCAGTGAGCAGTCTTCAGTTGTTTTTGAAGATTAATTAAAAAGATTCCCGTTTTCACGGAAAATAAATATGAAAACTGCCTACTTCGGAATTAGTAAATCGAACAGAGTTCATTTTGATAAAGAGATTCATCAGCTCAAAAAATGCTTGGCAAAACATTCTATAGAACTTTTAGTTTTTGTTGATAAATACAATTTTAAAGTTGGGCAAGAAAAAGAAATGATGTCCATTGCTTTTAAAGAAATCGATAATTCCTGTGTTCTTATTGTTGAACTTACAAAAAAAGCAATTGGAGTTGGTGTTGAGGTTGGTTATGCGGTTGCTAAACAAAAACCTATCATTTATATTAAAAGAAAAGAAACTAAACACTCTACTACAGTTGGCGGATGTTCGGATTATAGTATTGAATATGAAAATGAATGTCATTTAAGTGAAGAAATTGAGAAGATTATTAAAAAAGATTCTTCGCTTTGCTCAGAATGACAAATCAAAAATATAAAGAAAGTAGGATGAGATTCCTGCCTTCTTGAATTAGATTTAACAATAATTAATGAGATTCCCACTTTCGTGGGAAGTGAACATGGCAAAACACAACGAACTCGGCAAAAAAGGAGAACAGCTTGCAGTAGATTATCTTATTACAAAAGGATATACTATTGTGAAACGCAATTATCGTTTTCAAAAAGCCGAAGTCGATATTATTGCTAGATTAAAAGGCACTCTTGCTATTATAGAAGTTAAAACACGTTCTACTTTAGATTTTGGGAATCCACAGGATTTTGTAAAGCCTAAACAAATTCAACGCCTTGTAAAAGCTGTTGATGAATATGTAATTGTAAATAAATTAGATGTAGAAGTGCGTTTTGATATTATTGCCATTGTAAAGCAAGACAAAGGTTTCAATATTGAGCATTTAGAAGATGCTTTTTATCATTTTTAATTCCCACGAAAGTGGGAATCTTATCAATTTAAGTTCTCTTCAATCTAGATTCTCTTTAAAATGGATTAACTACGCTGAACCAAAAGGTTTATCTGCCTTCACTTCGACAAGCTCAGTGTAACACGCAGGAATGACAAAAATTTTTAATTGTCCCAAAACTT
>JAGLKH010000283.1 GCA_023141985.1 Flavobacteriaceae bacterium
AATAAGGCGGTATTTAAACAAAAGGTAAAGCTTAAGAACAGTGAAGCAATAGTTAAAGGTAGTTTGGTGTTTATGACCTGCGATGACGAACGCTGTTTAGCTCCAACAGATGTACCTTTTGAGTTTATTTTATCATCTTCTGAATCTGAGAATTCAAAATCTAAATTTGGTAATACCTTAGATCAAATTTTAGATCCTGTTAAATGGGAAATGACTACTAAAAAAATAAGTGATGAAGAATATGACTTATTATTTACAGCTAAAATGGACAATAAATGGGCAATATATTCTCAATTCTTAGAAGAAGAAGACGGACCATTACCTACAGTATTTGTTTTTGAAGAAAGTGATGAATACGAACTTGTTAAAAGTGTAATAGAAACCGATAAAAATAAAGTAAGTAAACATGATCCGGTTTTTGATATGGTCGTGTCTAAGTTCTATGATGAAGCAATTTTTACACAAAGAATTAAAATCAAATCTGAAAAATTTGATATTAGAGGCAACATAGAATACATGACCTGCGATGATAAACAGTGTATTTTTATCCCTGATAACCCTTTTGAGTTTAATTATACAAAGACATCAGGATTAGTTGTAGCAGGAGAAAAAGAAACGCCAAAGACTATAGTCGATAACGAAGGTGTTAATGCTGCGCTTTATGGCATGTCACCTAGCGATATAACAAAGTCTGATTTAAAATGTGAAAACGAATACGTATCAGTAGCAGGAGATGTTAAAAATGAAAAATCACTTTGGAATATATTTGTCCTTGGTTTTTTGGGCGGTTTCTTAGCATTGTTAACACCATGTGTGTTTCCCATGATTCCTTTAACAGTTAGTTTTTTTACGAAGAAAAGCGATCAAAAGAAAAACTCGGGGATTTCTAAAGCTATATTGTATGGGTTTTTCATTTTAGCTGTTTATTTAATTTTAAGTATTCCTTTTCATTTATTAGACACGGTAAATCCGGATATATTAAATGAGATTTCTACAAACGTTTGGCTGAACGTTATTTTCTTTTTAATATTCCTGTTTTTTGCATTCTCCTTTTTTGGGTATTATGAACTAACCCTTCCTGCAAGCTGGACAGCAAAAACAACACAAGGAGAAAATGTAGGCGGAGTATTAGGAATATTCTTTATGGCATTGACCCTGGCTTTAGTCTCCTTTTCTTGTACCGGACCAATATTAGGCTCGTTATTAGCAGGCTCCTTAACAGCCGATGGAGGCGCATGGCAACTCACCGCTGGGATGGGAGGATTTGGCTTGGCTTTAGGGCTCCCTTTTGCGTTATTTGCTATGTTTCCTAATATGCTAAATGCTATGCCAAAATCTGGTGGATGGTTAAATACCGTTAAAGTAGTCTTAGGATTTTTAGAATTAGCACTGGCCTTAAAATTCTTATCAAATGCCGATTTAGTGAAGCACTGGGGCATTTTAAAAATAGAAGTCTTTCTGGGCTTATGGATAATTATTTTTGCAGGCTTAGCACTTTACATATTTGCAAAGATTAAGTTTCCACACGATTCACCAATAAAGAAGCTATCATTTTTTAGAATCTCTTCGGGAATCTTAGTTGCAGCATTCACTATTTATTTAGCCTCCGGATTTAGAGTAAATAAAGATACCAATACATTTACACCGTTAACCCTGTTAAGTGGCTTAGCACCACCTGTAGGATATAGCTTCTTGTTTCCAAAAGATTGCCCAAATGATTTAGATTGCTTTAAAGATCTAAAAGAAGGGATAAAGTATGCTCAAAAAGTAAATAAACCTATTATGTTAGATTTTACAGGCTATGCATGTGTAAATTGTCGTAAGATGGAAGAGCATGTATGGCCGGATAAAACGATAGATAGTTATTTACGAAACGATTATGTGCTTATTTCATTATATGTAGACGACAAAAAAGAATTACCTCAAGGTCAGCAAATAGATGTAAACCGAATCAACGGAGGAACACGAAAGCTGGAGAATTACGGACATAAATGGGCAAATTTCCAAACACAGTTTTTTCAAACCAACTCCCAGCCGTATTATGTTTTAATGAGTCCTGACGGAACACAAATTCTAAACCAGCCGGTTGCCTATACGCCAAATGAAG
>JAGLKH010000284.1 GCA_023141985.1 Flavobacteriaceae bacterium
AATAACTGCCCAATATTTACATTAGTTACAACATCGTATTGTTTTACATCTTCTCGACTTCTTTCGTTTGGTCCTTGTTCTATGGTTCCAAAGCCTGTAGTGCTCTGTCTTCCTGTTGCACTAATATTCATGAAATCTGCTATATTAGTATCCATACTTACTACCGCTGCCCAACCCCCTTCGTTATCCATATCGGATAATCGTAATTCGTTAAACCAAACTTCGGTACAAATATCAAAACCACTTCTTGCATTTTTAATACCAACCATTAAAGTTCTGATATCTCCAAAATTTGGATTTCCCTTTATAGCGACACGTTGTTGCCCAATTTGATAAGGAGAGAATTCTGAAATAGAATTTTCGTCCAATACACCATCTATAACATCGTAAAATGTTGGTTCAATATTACTTAAACTTCCATTTGCAATCCCTATAGATTTTATTTTTTCTAAAACTTCTATCGGAAGATCAATTTCGTTTTCTAATGGCCAAACTTCGGTATCAATAGTTGAATTCCCACTTGATACCTTTAAAGGAATTTCAATTTGATAGTAGTTTTGTGTAAAGTCGTTACCCATTCTAATAAACCCAACAGCATCGCCATCAAGTAATCCCGGGTTATCCCCTTCTTCCGCATGAATAAACATTCGTAGTTTTTTAAACTGACGCATATCTACACTAATATTTTTATACACTGCTCTTGAATCTTCCGGTTCCAAATCGCAAGCATTTACAACCAAAGACTGCTCATTTTGCCTAATTATTGTATTGTTGTTATTAAGCTTTTCTAATTCTACCCCTGGAGGAATAACATAATTTCCCTCATTTTCCTGTAATCCAATAACACCAACGTTAAAATCTGTACCATCGTCATCAATATTTGGATCATCACTATCTAAAGTCAATTTATAACGCCTCCAATCACTTCTTACCAAATCTAAAGTAGCAAAACGCAATACGGTTTTTTCAGAAAAATCCTTTAAAAACAAACGTACAAAACGAATAGATCTAAAATCTTTAATATCGCCTACAATATTTGTTGCTTCCGTTAACGGAATTCTAAACTGATACCACTTTATGTTTGCAGTATTCCCATTTGGCAAGGTTACATTTTCTTCCTTTCTATCTACAATAAATCGGGTATTAGGATTGCTTAAACTGGCAGGTGTAATATCCATTTCGTATTCAAAATAACTATTAATCGTGTTCATGGTATTATCACGATTTATATCTTCTACATCAGGTAGTGTTGTAAAACCTCTGTTGGTATTAGTAAACGTATCCGGTGAATTTCCTTCTAAACCATTATAACGTTTATAACGTTCAAAAATATTTCCATCGGTATTTAAAAAATAAGTAAAATTATCGTTTGATGGATCTTCGCCAAATGCTGCACCAAAAATTGTTGTTTCCTCTACATCGTCGTAGCCATCAAACCCAACATCTTGATTTGTTCTTTCTTGCCCAAGTGACGAAAACGCATAAATTAAAGATTGGTTTTGAGGAACAACAGTATTCCAGGAAGGAATTTGAGGTAATAAACTAATATCTCCATCTTCCGGTAATCCGTTTTCGTATTGTTTTCTTCCATCCTTTAATATGTCTTCTGATATATTTCCGAGATTAACGGTTAATTTTCCTCCAGGATTAGCCGGATTATCTAAAAATGGGTCTTGTAACCAAAAATCAATATATTCTACATTGGCTTGTTCGAAATCGGTAGATGTTAATTGACGCGTAATTCCTGCCCAGGCATCTTGAGGGTCGACTCCGTTTTGCGAATTAGCGCGAAAATTGTAAGGTCCTCTTTCGGTTGGGTAATACGTTAAATCAAGCGTGTTAATAATTGTAGTTTGTCCTTGTACTAAATCTATTTGCGGAAAGATTTCATCTATAAAAACACGTCTTGTGTATAAATCAGAAATATCGTCATCTGTCAATCCCCCTGGCCTTTGGCTACTGTAAAAAATAGGGTCGACTGTGTACCAGTTTAATAGTGCTCTATCATAGCCATTTTCAATACCATTATTGTCTTCGTTAGCATCAACTCCCAATCCTATTGGCCTGCTTGATATAAACCAAGCTTGAGGTGATAACAGATCGATAGCGTTTTGAGTCCCTTCAAAATCATCGACATAAGAAGTTGCTTCACCCGCAAAATCTGATGCTTTTGGTGAACCAGGAAGTAAATATGCGAATTCGCCTCTTAACGATAAATTTGAAGGTGCATCTGTATCTATATTAGGTAATTTATTTGCTAAGCGAGTTAAAAACGGGACTTCGGTGGAGAAATTTCCATTAATCCCAAAAATAGTATTGTTTATAGGTTCGGTTCCTAAATTTGCTTTTTGAGTAATCGGCCTTTCATTTAGATTCAAAAAGGTGGCTCCTAAAACAAAATTCTCATTAAACTGATGTTCGACATTTATTCCTGTAAAACGTTTGGTTTGTTGCCCAAATACTGCATTATTTTCTACCGATACTTGTATAGGTGTGTTTGATGCCTGTAGCGCCGGATCTAATATTTGAACGGTTCCTAATTGGTAATTTACCGTATAATCTACTCCTTCAATTAAGACTCTTCCTCCTGCAGTTACTTTTACAGAACCACGAGGAACATTAAATGCTCCTATAGGAATTCCAGAGCCTCCAGCAGATTTGTAACGCCCTTTTATTTGGAATTTATTCTTTTCGCCATCTTCTAAAGCCGCTGTTTTAGTCTCTTTATAAAGAGTTCTATAAACATATTTTTTTTGATTTGCATTATAATCGGCCGTGATACTTTCATCTCCATCATAATTTTCGCTAATATTTAATCTTAACCTCTCAAACAAATAATTTCCAAACGGTTCTACATTAGTAAAAATAATTTTTCCGTTTTGCCGTATAACTGTAATCCCCGGAACAAAATCGAAAAAACCATCTCCATTGGTTTGCGGATCATTATTAAAATTTAGTTTGTCTAAATTAAACACCCTTAATAACGGTGTTTCTTCTAATGCATCTTCAGTTGGCCCGGGAGTTGGAAATGGTGTAGCATCAACAGGAGTAATAAAGTTTAATGGTGACGTTTCAGTATAGAAAATATTTAATTTAAAATCGTCTTGACTTAATTGAAATGCACCAGTGTTATATATATTCTTCATCATTAAATCCCAAATTGGCTCATCTACACTTGTAACTGTACTTTTAAGCATTTTGAGTACTAAGCTATTTGTATTAATAATGGGATTTCCAGTGTTAATGTCTTCGGTTACTACTGTAGCATCGACACCATCGTTAGCAAATTCTCCTACTTGATATACTTGATTCCCAACAGTAAACTGAAATGCCACTGCTAAAATCTCGTCGTTTTGTAAGCGTTGATTTAAAGAAATATATCCTAATTGTGTGTTTAATGAATATTGGTTGCCTTGTATAAGTTTTTTTGCGTTCTCCAGTTTACCGTAATCGAAACCCTCATTTACACCTGGAACCAAAATCCCTGCCTGTACTGTGGCAACATCTCTTATAGCCTCTGTGATTTGTGAACCTGCCCCACCAATATTTGTTGGATCATAAGCATTATTAGAATTGTTGGGAAAAGCATTTGGTCCGGCAGTTATGTTTACTGCTGATCCAATTTTGTTGGGATCTGACTCCCCTAAATCTTGAAGCGCAACAATATTTCTTACATTCTCTGTTTGGGTTGAACGATTGGTCACCCAAACCTCAATCCTGGTTATTTGAATGTTTGAATTGATATAAGGATAATTTAAAAGCGCTTCATCGTACTTATCTCTGAAATATTGTGATAGAAAAAAGTGCCTGTTTTCATCATAATCTAATCCAAAGAATTCAAATTCCTCTAACGTGCCTCCGCCTTGAGAAACTACAGTTCGTGTTTGCGATTTTTGTTCAGAAAATATTGCTGTGACTTTTGTTTTACCAAATTGAAGTTCGGTTTTTACACCAAAAAGGCTTTGAGCTCCAGAAATTAAAGAGCTATTTAATGGCATACTTACATTACCAACTTCAATTTTTTGAATAATATCATCTTCGGTTGGTGTATATTCTAATTTAAATAAATTTTGAAAATCGAATGTTGATTGTGTATCGTAATTTGTAGTTATTTGCAGCCTCGTACCTACCTTACCTAACAAACTTAAACTAATACGCTGGTCGAAATCGAAAGTAAAGTTGCTTCGGTTTCTTGGTGAAAAAGAGGGATTGTCTTGTTTAGTAAATAACAGGCCTAAATCCATTTCTACAGATCCTTGTGGAATGACTTCAATAGTGTTGCCTCCAAAGACAGATTCAAAAAAATCTGAGTTTACATAAAATTCTGGAATAAGATTTTTTTGTAATTCTTCCGATCCTTCTTTCTTACCATCGAAAGCGTCAATTTTTTCTTTGTAATAATTCCTTAAATTTTCTTGATTTACTAATTTTTGATATTCGGCAGGTGTTAAAATTAAAGGATAGTTAATATTAAAATTTCCAATACTTTCGGTATATATATATCTATCCGTTATCGGGTCGTATGTATATTTAGATACTATACTATTTGGATTAGGCATAAGCAAATTACCAAAAGAAAATCCTGTTCTTGTTGAGTCTTGAGCTGTTGTAGTGGGTAATTGTTGTGCGAAAATTATCGTACAATAAAACAGCATAAGACTTGTTAAAACATATCGTTTGGTAGATTTATAAAGTGTATAGCTGGTTGTCTTCAATATAAATTATAATTTTTTTAAAGCTTCCTTTATTATAGTTTCAACATTTGCTTCTTGATTTGTAGCTATTATTTTATCCAAAACACGATCGGATTGTTTCTTTGTATAACCAAGAACTTCTAAAGCAGATAACGCTTCTTCTTTATTAGTATTGCTTTGTGAAATAGACCCTTCATCTATATCGAATATTTTTAAAACTTTATCTTTTAATTCTATTATTACACGTTGTGCGGTTTTAGAGCCTATTCCTTTAACAGATTGTATTAACGCTACATCTTCAATAGCTATTCCTTCTCTAACTTGTTTAGGGGTTAAAGATGATAACATAGTGCGAGCTATACTTGTGCCTATACCACTTACCGAAATTAATAAGCGAAAAATTTCTCGTTCAGACAAAGTAGAAAAACCATATAATGTGTGAGAATCTTCTTTTACCTGAAGATGTGTATAGAGTCTTAAATTTTCCTGATCGGATAACTGAGAATACGTATGCAAAGAAATATTTAAATGATAACCAACACCATTACAATCTATGACAACATTAGTAGGATTTTTTTCAGTAAGCTTCCCTTGAATATGTGTAATCATCAATAGCGTTTTGTAATCGTCTCAAATGTAATAAAATTATTAAATAATCAGTGCCTAGAGTTTAAAGTATTTAAAGTGCCCTAAAGAGTAACTTTTGTAATAGAATTAAAGCTTAGTATTTAAAAAGTTAATATACATATCGCTTTTAGTGTAAAGCGTCAATATTTTCAATTTTTTCTATGTTTGAAAAAACTTTAGTCACTTTTAACTTTAGCACACTTTAAGTACTTAACTGTTCTAAACCTACATTATTTTCTCTTTTCTGTTTCTTTTGAGCATCAATTACAGCAATTGCAGTAATATTAACAATTTCGTCTACACTGGCTCCTAATTGTAAAATATGAACTGGCTTTTTCATTCCCATCATAATAGGTCCAATATTATCTGCTTTGTTAAGCTCTTTTAGAAGTTTATATGTAATATTGGCGGCATCTAAATTAGGAAAAATAAGAGTATTTACTTTTTTTGATGCGAGTTTTGAAAATGGGAATCTTTCTTGTAGCATTTTATTGTTCAAAGCGAAATCTGTTTGTAACTCTCCATCCACAATTAGGTTTGGCGAATAACGATGTAAAAAGGATACTGCCTCTCTAACTTTTGAAGCTTTTTCATTTGTAGACGATCCAAAATTAGAATAGGATATCATTGCAATTACAGGTTCCAGTCCAAACATTCTTACAGTGGTAGCCGTCATTTGAGCTATCTTTGCCAAATCTTTTGCTGAAGGATCTATATTAGTTGAGGTATCACTTAAAAATAAAGGTCCTCTTTGTGTCATTAAAACGTTTGTAGTTGCTATTCTAGTAGCCCCCTTATCTAGTCCTATTAATTCTAACATTGGTTTTACAACTGACGGATAATTTCTGGAATATCCTGTAATTAAAGCATCTGCATCACCTTCATTAACCATCATAGCGGCAAAATAGTTGCGTTCTCTCATCAATTTTCTGGCATTAAGTAATGTTATTCCCCGCCGTTTACGTTGTTTCCAATATATTTTTGAATAATCATCCTTTCTATGTCCTTCTGAATCACTTTTTGGATCAATTATTAGCACTTCAGCATCAAATTCTAATTCTTCTTTTAGCTTTTCAATTCTCTCTCGTCGTCCTAATAAAATAGGAATAGCTATACCTTCTTCATAAACTATTTGTGCTGCTTTTAAAACTGTTAATTGATCGGCTTCTGCAAAAACCACACGTTTAGGTTCTAACTTAGCTCTGTTATGTAATAACCGAACTAATTTATTATCGCTTCCTAACCTCTCGAAAAGAGATTCTTCATATTTCTGCCAATTCTCTATTGGTTCTTTAGCAATTCCACTATCCATTGCCGCTTTTGCTACCGCTGGAGG
>JAGLKH010000285.1 GCA_023141985.1 Flavobacteriaceae bacterium
AATCTTGTTTCTTTATAGGCAACATTTACTTGCTCTGGTACAGGCTCTTTTGCTAAACTTGCAAGTGCTAATACCGCTGCTTTTTTCATAGCTTCATTAATTCCTGTTGCACGAACATCTAAAGCTCCCCTAAAAATAAATGGAAATCCTAAAACATTATTTACTTGATTTGGATAGTCGCTACGACCTGTTGCCATAATAATATCATCACGAGTATCGATCGCTAATTGATATGCAATCTCCGGATCCGGGTTAGCCATAGCAAAAACTATTGGGTTTTTAGCCATAGCTTTTATCATTTTAGGAGATACAATATTAGCCTTTGATAAACCAATAAACACATCTGCTCCTACCATTGCTTGATCTAAAGTATCAATTTTTTTACCTGTAGCAAATTCAGCTTTTTGCGAGCTTAATATTTTTCGGTCTTTTCTAATAACACCTTTGCTATCTAACATCACAATATTATCTTTTCTTGCCCCAAAAGATTGGTATAATCTCGTGCATGAAATGGCTGCTGCTCCTGCGCCACTCACTACTATTTTTACATCTTCAATCTTTTTTTCTGAAACTTCTAAAGCATTTAACAAAGCAGCAGCAGAAATAATAGCTGTACCATGTTGATCATCGTGCATAACAGGAATATCCAACTCTTCTATTAGTCTTCTTTCAATTTCAAATGCTTCCGGCGCTTTGATATCTTCAAGATTTATACCCCCAAATGTCGGAGCTATCATCTTTACTGTTTGTACAAACTCTTCTATATTCTCTGTATCAACTTCAATATCGAAAACATCTATGTCAGCAAAGATTTTGAAAAGTAAACCTTTTCCTTCCATTACAGGCTTAGAGGCTTCCGGACCAATATTTCCTAAACCTAAAACTGCAGTTCCATTAGAAATTACTGCCACTAAGTTTCCCTTAGCAGTGTATTTATAAGCATTACTCTTATCCTTTTCAATTTCAAGGCAAGGTTCTGCTACTCCTGGAGAATATGCTAAAGATAAATCTCTTTGTGTTGCATATTTTTTAGTAGGCACAACTTTAATTTTACCTGGAACTGGCTTCGCATGATATATTAGGGCTTCACGTCGTATGTTTTGCTTATTCATATTGTTATAGATTAAATTCCTGATTCCAATAGCTATCGGAATATGAAAATGATACTTTTAAAAGGAAACCTCAACGCAAGCATCGAGGAGTTGATTTCAACTAACAAAGGTATGATGTTGTGGCTAATTGAAAAAGTTATAATCCTATTCTTTTAGAAATTCTATATTTCTAGTTAAGCCAGAAAATTTAGTTCGCTTTACTGCAGAATTTTTGAAAAGTTTTTTAAAGACATCTTCTGTAATTTCCTCCCAATCTTTTTTAGTCATAGATAATAGTTCTGGATGTGGATTAAAAATCGGCTCACGATGTGGTTTTGAAAATCGATTCCATGGACAAACATCCTGACAAATATCGCAACCAAACATCCAATTCTCAAATTGTCCTTTAAATGTGGTTGGTATATTTTCTTTTAATTCTATAGTGAAATAAGAAATACATTTATTTCCATCCACCACATAAGGCTCTACTATGGCTTTTGTAGGACAGGCATCAACACATGCTGTACATTCACCACAATGGTCTGTTATAGGCATATCGTAATCTAATTCCAGGTCTACAATTAATTCTGCGATAAAATAAAAAGATCCAACTTGCTGTGTCAACAAATTGCTGTGCTTACCAATCCAGCCCAAACCTGATTTTGCTGCCCAGGCTTTATCAAGAACTGGAGCAGAATCTACAAAAGCACGACCATGAACTTCGCCAATATTATCCTGTATAAAAAGCAATAACTGTTTTAATTTATCTTTTATTACAAAATGATAGTCTGTGCCATAAGCATATTTGGACACTTTAAAAGTATTTTGAATTTGGTCTTTCTCAGGATAATAGTTTAACAATAAAGAAATAACAGATTTTGAATCTTGTACCAATTTAGTTGGATCCAAACGTTTGTCGAAATGGTTTTCCATATACTGCATTTCGCCATGCATTTGTTTATTTAGCCAGTTTTCTAAGCGTGGTGCTTCTTCTTCTAAAAATTGTGCTTTGCTAATCCCACAAGACAAAAAACCGAGGCGTTTGGCTTC
>JAGLKH010000286.1 GCA_023141985.1 Flavobacteriaceae bacterium
CGTGCTAACTTCGACCCTAATGTAGCTGGTGTTGGTATTGGTAATGGTAGAGGATTTGACTACTTAAATGGTCCTAGTTCTAAAAGATTTGGTTTAAGTATAAAAGCATCATTTTAAAAAATTAAAAATATGACGCAACCTTTATATAGGTTTTGCATCTTATTTAAAAACAAAACAAATTATGAAAAAAATATATAAATTTTTATTAGCTACGATAGTAATCTCTAGCACAATGTTTTACTCTTGTGAAACATTGGAGCTAGAAGATCTTGCTAGTCCCAATGGATTGTCGCCAGATCAGGCAGATGCAGATTTGCTATTGAATAGTATTCAATTGGCATATAGAAGTTCAATCATTAACTTTAATAATAACAATGCTGAGTTAGCAAGAATTGACTACTTCTTCGGAAGAAATTATTTTGAGGCCCTAGGAGATGGAGTATTAAATGGTCCATGGGGAAACTTGTATAGTGGAATGATACCTGATATTACTAACATTGAATCCTTACATTCAGCAGATTTTGATTTATCATTTCATATTGGAATTTCAAAAGTAATGCAAGCTCATGTAATGATGTTATTAGTTGATAATTTAGGTGATATTGTTTACTCTGAATCCAATAATCCAAATGAATATCCAGCACCTGCAGTTGATGATGGCCAAGAGGTTTATAACGCTGCACTAACATTATTAGGTGAAGCAAAAAATCTTTTAAATGGTGCTTCATCAGGTACAGCAACCGATCTATATTATGGTGGTGATGCTGATAAATGGATATTGTTAGCAAACACACTTAAGATGAGAGCTGATTTAACCGTTGGTAATTATTCAGCTGTGGCAAGTGCAACCAATGTTATTGAAGATACTGCAGATGATTTCGAATTTAAATACGGAACTAATGTACTTCAACCGGACACTCGCCACCCTGATTATGAGGATGATTATAGAAGTGACGGCGCAAACATTTACCAATCCAATTGGTTGATGAAACTTATGACCGGAGATTCTGATGAATGGTATGACCAGTGGGGAGTTTGGGAAATTGCAACTGATTCAACTGATGCTGATCCGCTACCAGTAACTGATCCTAGACGTCGCTACTATTTTTATAGACAAAGTTGGAATACTCCAGGAAATTTTTCAATGTTATATCACTCGGCAGCTGGAACTGGTGCCTGGCCAGAATTTTTTGGTGCTGATAGTACTAACGGAGAAACATTACAATGTTCTATCCAGGATACTCCATTACACTACCAATTTACTCCAGATGAGCCTATTTGGTGCTCACTACCTTTAGGGTATTGGGGAAGACCACATGGTAATGATGAAGGTATTCCGCCGGACAACTTTTCAAGAACAGCTGTAGGTGTTTATCCTGCAGGTGGAAGTTTCGATAACCAATACGATATACCTTTTTATCAAGGTGGTTCTGGTGTAGGAAACTTACCACATGGCGCGGTTGGACTTGGTAATGGCGGCGGAGGTGCTGGTATAGAACCAATCTATCTAGCTTCTTATGTTCATTTTATGAAAGCTGAAGCTGAATTAAAACTTGGGAATACCGGAGCTGCTGCTACTCATTTAGAGGCAGGAATGACAACTTCTATAGATAAAGTAATGTCTTTTGGATCTTTAGATTCTGATGCAGATAGCGATTTAATTCCAACAGCTGAAGAAGTTACAGATTTTATAGCTGATATTGTAGACCAGTTTAATGATGCTCCTATGACATCAGGATTACAAGGAAATGGTTTCCCGGTTGAAAAAGATAAAATGGATATATTAGGAGAACAATATTTTGTTGCCCTTTATGGTGGGTCTGCTGATGCGTATAACTTTGTTAGAAGAACAGGATATCCTAGAACATTACAGAGAAGTATTGAGCCTGATCCAGGATTATTCCCTAGAACTTTCCAATATCCTAGTGATGAGATTAGTACTAATCCGACTATCCTACAAAGAACTGACCTCAATACAAAATCATTTTGGGATCAAGGTGTAACTAATCCAGCTAATTAATAATAATAAACAAAAATTATGAAAAATATAATTAAATCATTTTTACTGTCGTTTGCAATAGTTGTTTCATTCAACTCTTGTGAAGATAGTAACAATACAATCGATGAAGTATTCGCTTTTGAGAATGGTGCTGTTTTAAGAACCCTTGAAGTTTTAAGTAATACAATGAACAATTCTGTACCTGATTCATACTTTTCTGTTATGGTTGAAGAACAAGATGTAGAAGATGGCGCTTTACTAAAAAGCGTAGGTGTGTATGTCTCAATTAGAGATCTTACTACGATTAATGGGCTTACAGTTGCTGACGATATGCTTATTAAAACTATTCCTGCATCAGAGTTTTCTACAGACACTCCTTTTGGATTACCAAGAGCTACTATTACTGTAACTTATGCTGAAGCTGCATCTGCAATGGGATTATCTCCTGCAGCTGTTTCGGGAGGTGACCTTTTTGTATTTGAATTAAGACTTGAATTAACCGATGGTAGAATATTTGGTGGAGATAGTGCTGCCAGTATTATTACCGGTGGTTTCTTCTCTTCTCCATTTTTTTATAATGCACTAATTTTGTGTGCACCTCAGGATGGAGATTATGAAGTACATATGATTGACAACTATGGTGATGGATGGCAAGGTTCTGAAGTAGTTATTATTAATGATGGTGTTCCTACATCTATTAGTATTCCTAGCTACTGGGATGCTCCGGTTGGTTCAGTAGGTGATCAACAATGGTCTGATGTAACTGGATCATTAACTGTTCCTGAGGGAACTTCAGAAACTACATGGGAATATGTAGGAGGAAGTTTTCCTAGCGAAGTTGAATTTGAAATTTTCGGTCCTGATGGAGTTTCATTAGGATATTTCGGTCCTTCACCTTCACCTGGTTTATTACCTGTTGCTTTATGTTTAATTGAATAAATAAGCATTATAGATTACAAACAAAAAAAGAGCTTTTTTATTAAAGCTCTTTTTTTTGTTTTAGAATAATCATTTAATACAATTATGAATTGAAAACTAAATATTAATGCAATTTCACATTTTATTAAATTATACTCCTAAAATATATGGATTTTAAAATGATGGTAAAATGAGATCAAAACATTACATAACCCTATTCATTTTTAGTTTTAGTTTTTCAATATCAACTTCAAGCCAAAATACTGTTGGTGTATTATTAAATACAGCTAATTCCTTAAATGGATATGTTTTATTTACCGTACATAAAGACACCTATTTAATTAATAATTGCGGTGAAGTTATTAACCAGTGGACTAGCTCCTATAGTTCTGGGAAATCCGTTTATCTATTAGAAAATGGAAATTTATTAAGAGCTGCACAAATACCTAATCCAGGTAATATTGCTATACCAGGAATCGGAGGGAGAATAGAGTTATTTGATTGGGATGGCAATTTAATTTGGGAATACGAATACTCTACCAGTAATGTAACTCAACACCATGATATATTTCCAATGCCTAATGGAAATGTATTGATACTAGCTGCAACAATTTTAACTGATACTGAAGCCTTACAAATGGGTAGAAATCCAGCTAACCTTACTGGTACAGAATTATATAATGAGCAAATAGTAGAACTTGAACCCCTGGGCTCTAATGACGCTATTATTGTTTGGCAATGGGATATTAAAGATCATTTAATTCAAGATTTTGATAATACAAAAGACAATTTTGGTGTAGTTAACGCAAATCCACAACTTTTAGATATCAATTATTTAGGCTTTTCTGGTGGAGGTGCTAATTGGTTACATGCAAATTCGATGCAATACAATGCACAATTAGATCAAATAATATTAAGTACTCGATTTCTAAATGAGTTTTATATTATCGATCATTCCACAACAACTGCTGAAGCTGCAACGAGTTCTGGAGGAACATATGGAAAAGGAGGTGACTTTTTATATAGATGGGGAAATCCTCTGTCTTATGGACAAGGTACAATTGTTGATCAAAAACTTTTTGGACAACATCATCCACATTGGATTGGAGAAGGCTTAATTGATGCTGGTAAAATTTTAATATATAACAATGGTCTAAATAGATCTCCTAGTTTTTCTGAAATTAACATCTTAATCCCACCAACTAGTTCTCCAGGAGTATATACCTATACAACTAATACATTTTATGGACCATTATACCCATATTATATATATACAACACCAGTAAATACCGATTTTTATTCACCCATTCTATCAAGCGCACAGAGATTACCTAATGGCAATACGCTTATTTGTGAAGGAACTTCAGGTCGTTTCTTTGAAATAGATACCGGTGAAAATATAGTTTGGGAATATATAAGTCCTATTGGATCTGCAGAAATATTGAATCAAGGAGATGATCCCCAATCCATTAATAACAGTGTATTTAGAGCCAAAAAATATGCTTCAAATTATACTGCCTTTAATGGTAAGAACCTAACTCCTGGCTCAACAATTGAAAGTGGCGAGAACATGTCAGGATGTACCATTTTAAGTATTACTGATAATATTTTTAGTAATATATCTATTTATCCTAATCCAATTAAAAATATCCTCTTTATAAATGCTCGAATATCAATTACAAAGATTGAAGTTCATGATCTTTTAGGAAGATTAGTGAAAAAATCCAAAAATCAAGATCAAATTAATTTAAGCGATTTAAAATCAGGCCTATACATTTTAAAACTTTATGTCGATGGAAAATCAATCACAAAAAGGATTATCAAACTTTAAATTACAGTTTTAATTTTATAAAAACAGTTTAATATAATACTTTTGTTACGATTTTTGTGTAACGCTATTTCAGGACGAGACACATAATTTAAATAAAAAAACCATCTTGATTAATCAGATGGTTTTTTACCTTTGTACAAATCTTATAATCTTAATTATTATGCCTAAGACCGGGGTAATTTTGACTTTCTTTTTAATTATATTTTCTTTTAATTCCTGTAATAAAGATGCCAAAAAAGAAACTAATATTCTGAAAGAGAATACACAAAAAAACTCAAATAATATTTCTAATTTTATAAAAGTATCTTCCGAAAAAAGCGGCATTACTTTTAATAATGTTATAGTTCATGATTTAGCGTCTAAAGCTAACCTTTTTGATTATGATTTCTTTTATAATGGTGCAGGAGTAGGAATTGAAGATATAAACAACGATGGACTGAAAGACATCTTTTTTACTGGTAATCAAGTACCAAATAAACTTTATTTAAATAAAGGTAACCTGGTTTTCGAAGATATTTCAGATACTGCAAATATTAACACAAACAAAAACTGGTCTAATGGTGTTACATTTTTAGATATAAATAATGATGGGTGGATGGATATTTATGTGTCTCAAGGGGGTCCAAAAAATAAAATAGAGCGCAAAAATATACTCTTTATTAATCAAAAAGAT
Source organism: Flavobacteriaceae bacterium (assembly GCA_023141985.1). Lineage (GTDB taxonomy): Bacteria > Bacteroidota > Bacteroidia > Flavobacteriales > Flavobacteriaceae > PRS1. The sequence goes on from JAGLKH010000286.1 coordinate 5,422, forward strand.
TTAACATTTAAAGAAGAAGCTTCAAATTATGGTTTAGATGATACAGGTATAAGCACACAATCTGCTTTTTTTGATTATGATAAAGATGGTGACCTTGATTGTATAGTAATGAATGAAAATGATCTTTATGGTGTAGACCCTGCTACCTTCTACTCTATCCTAAAAAACAAGGAAGTATTAAAAAGGAATTCCAGCCACCTCTATGAAAA
>JAGLKH010000287.1 GCA_023141985.1 Flavobacteriaceae bacterium
GATATTTACGAATTAGGATTAATATATGATGTTTTTGTAAACGAAGACCTTGATGTAAAAATCTTAATGACCTTAACTACACCGAATTGTCCTGTAGCAGAAACACTACCTTTGGAGGTTGAAGAAAAAATAAAATCTATTGACGAAGTTAAAAGCTCAAAGGTAGAAATTACTTTCGATCCTCCCTGGAGTCAGGACTTAATGAGTGAAGAAGCTAAATTAGAACTGGGGATGCTGTAAAGTAGTGTTCAGTCACAGTATTCAGTATTCAGTGTTCAAAAAAAAATTAGAATTGAGATTTATAATTTCAATTCTATTCTAAATAAACTATAATGTCACCTTGAGCATTACTAAAATGAAAATGTATTTTCATTGAAAGTACATAGCGAAGCGAGCGAAAGGTATCACTTTTAAAATGGCAGACGAAATAGTAAATCGCGTTGCGAACAGTAAGTTAATAACTTTAAATCTTGAAGATTACTACCCTGAAGGTAAACGTCTCGTTTTTGATATTAAAGATTGGTTGTTTGAAGGTTTAGTGTTACGTGAAAAAGACTTTAGGGAAAATATAAAAGCTCACGATTGGTCACAATATCAAGACCATTACATTGCACTCACTTGTTCTACAGATGCAATCATACCAGGTTGGGCATATATGTTAATTACAACACATTTAGATTCTTACGCAAAAAAAGTGCTTATTGGAGATCTAGAAACGCTTGAAACTTCAATTTATCAAGATGTTATTTTTGGTTTAAATGTTTCAGAATTTAAGGATAAGCCAATTATAATAAAAGGCTGTTCTAATAAACCAGTTCCTAAAAATGCTTATATATTACTAACTTCAAAACTTTTGCCTGTTGCCAAGTCCATCATGTTTGGCGAGGCATGTTCTTCAGTTCCATTATTTAAACGAAAATAAATTCTTTTTTATAGTTCTAAAAATCAAAGTGTTGCAATAAAAAATATTTTGGTTAAATTTTTACAATACTTATATTTGCATCCATTTTAAAACCCTAAATCACATTTTTATGAAAAAAATATTATTATTATTATTCACATTTTTTATTGGACTAACTTCAATATTTGCACAAGAAGACACTAAAGAAGACACCCCTAAAGAGGGCTGGAAAAAATCTGGAAATATTTCCTTATTATTTAACCAATCTGCTTTTTCTAATTGGGTAGCCGGTGGACAAAATAATATCGCCGGAAATTTAGGGATTAACTATGATTTTAATTACTTAAAAGACGACTGGACTTGGGATAACAAGTTTATAGCTGCCTATGGATTAACTAAAATCAAAGGGCAAGATTCGCAAAAAACCGATGATCGATTAGAATTGAATTCCCTTTTAGGAAAAAAAGCTAAAGGGTTATGGTTCTACTCTGCATTTTTAAATTTTAAAACACAAATGGACTCCGGTTTTAACAAGGATACCGGAATTAAAATCTCTCACTTTTTCTCTCCTGGATATTTACAATTTGGCCCTGGGATGTTATGGAAAAAAAGTGACAACTTAAAAGTTAATATCGCTCCTTTAACATCAAAAATAATTTTTGTGCATGGTGAATTTACCAATGCTGCTGCTTTAGGTTTAACTACAGAAGAGTTTAATGCTACAGGTGGTTATTTTGGAGTTGATGCTAATGAAACCACTCGCTTTGAATTTGGTGCTGCAATTGGTGCGTATTACAAATTAACACTTATGAAAAATGTAACTATGGAAAACATTTTAAATCTTTATACTAATTATTTAGAGGACCCTCAAAATGTAGATTTAGACTATACTATGAATCTTGTAATGTCTATAAATAAATATTTGTCTGCCAACATAGCATTTCAAACAATTTATGATGATAATGCCTTTAAAGGTCTTCAAACCAGGGAAGTGTTTGGTATAGGTGTTAATTTTGGGTTTTAATAAAACTATTTATTTAATATTCATCATAATCAGGATACAAAAATTTGTTGTACGGGAAACGTGTAATATGAATTTGGCGCACTTCATCATAAACTCGTTTTTTAAAATCTTCAAGGTTCACTTTATTTAAAGCTGAAATAAATAATGCATTATCCCCTATTTTATTCATCCAAGTGTTTTTCCATTCTTGTAAAGAATAATTGGCCTTGGTTCTTACAGCAATTAAATCCTTATCATCAAAAGGTTCTGGCAAATAAGCATCAATCTTGTTAAACACCATAATCGTTGGTTTGTCTGAACTATTAATCTCTCCTAAAATTTTATTTACAGATTCGATATGTTCTTCAAAATTTGGATGTGAAATATCTACTACATGTAATAACAAATCGGCTTCACGAACTTCGTCTAAAGTACTTTTAAACGATTCTACAAGTTGAGTAGGTAGTTTTCTAATAAACCCTACGGTATCACTCATTAAAAAAGGCAGGTTTTTAATAACCACTTTTCTTACTGTGGTATCCAGGGTTGCAAATAATTTATTCTCTACAAAGACTTGAGACTTACTTACAACATTCATAAGAGTAGATTTCCCAACATTGGTATAACCTACTAAAGCTACACGAACCATTTTACCACGATTGCCTCGCTGGACAGCCATTTGCTTGTCTATGGCCTTTATTTTCTGTTTTAGTAAAGAAATTTTATCTCTTACAATACGTCTATCCGTTTCTATTTCAGTTTCTCCAGGCCCACGCATTCCAATTCCCCCTTTTTGTCTTTCGAGGTGAGTCCACATTCCTTTTAAGCGTGGTAACAAATATTCACATTGGGCCAATTCTACTTGAGTTCTTGCATAACTGGTTTGAGCACGTTGTGCAAAAATATCCAGTATTAAATTAGTTCTATCTAATACTTTACAATCAAGAATCTTACTAATGTTTCTTTCTTGGGCTGGAGATAATTCATCGTCAAAAATTGCAGTACCAATTTCATTGTCTTTAATAAATTGCCCGACATCAGCTATTTTTCCTTTGCCAATAAATGTTTTAGGATTGGGCGTGTCTAACTTTTGGGTAAATCGTTTAAGAACTTCTCCTCCGGCAGTGTATGTTAAAAACTCTAACTCATCTAAATATTCTTTAGACTTTTCTTCATTTTGTTCTCTAGAAATAACCCCTATTAAAACCGTTTTTTCTAAAGCAACATTTTTCTTTTCTATCATATCTTGATTTAAGTTGCAAATGTACAAATAGAATGCTTTTGTTTTTAGTATTTTAGATTTATAAACGGTTAATTACTATCCTAAACACTAAATTTTATACTAAAAAATGCCTTTTGAACCATTAGAAGAAAATAAAGTATCCGATTATTTTACTATTGCATTTTATAATCTGGAGAATTTATTTGATACGTTTGATAATAAATATACTCGCGACGACGATTTTTTACCGACTTCAGAAAAACACTGGACAACAAAACGCTACAAAAAAAAGGTAAGAAAATTGGGATATACAATATCTAAAATAGGTTTTAAAACTTCTGGTAAACACCCTGTAATTATTGGGCTAGCGGAAGTAGAAAATAAACTGGTAATTAATGATTTGATACATTCAAAATTCTTAAAAACTAAAAATTACGATGTTGTACATTATGATTCGCCTGATGAAAGAGGAATTGATGTCGCCCTTATTTATAATAAAGATTTTTTTAATGTAATTACTTCCGAAATATTCTCCTTAGATCTATATGACGAAAATGGAAAGGCAGACTATACTCGTGATATTTTGTTAGTTGAAGGCTCACTAAATAAAGAAAAAGTTTATGTTTTGGTAAACCATTGGCCTTCCAGGCGAGAAGGTGAGAAAGAAACCGAGCCTAATCGATTAAAAGCTTCAACTAAAGTTACCGAGGTTATAGATTTAATAAAGCAGCGAGAAGATAACCCTAAGATTATTGTTATGGGAGATTTTAATGATAATCCTTACAATAAAAGTATTAAACAACTTGTAAGATCCCAAAATTTATTTAATCCCATGGTTACAATATTATCACATTTTAAAGGAAGTTTAAACTATAGAAAACAATGGAATTTGTTTGACCAAATTCTTTTTTCTGCCAATTTTTTTGAATATAGGCCTAATACACATAATTTCTCTAAAGCCAATATTTTTGATAATGAATTTTTAAAACAGTTTAAAGGAAAATATAGAGGCACTCCTTTTAGAACTTATGTTGGATTAAAATATAAAGGAGGATACAGCGATCATTTTCCTGTTTATATTCATTTAAAAAAGTCCTAAAATTATGAATACAAAAATCATTTATTTTTTACATCCCGGTAACTTTTATATCATCAATATGATACCTGGTTTCAGCTCCGCCAGCTGCACCAAGGTATTTAAATGCTACGTGCACATCGCCACTTAAACATGAAATATTTACAGTTTTCGCTACAAAGCTACCAAATCCGCCATCACCAATAGGAATATCTGCATCTAAAAAGTCCCATTCTGTTGTTGTAGGATCTCCGGTAAAATTCTCCGTAATAAAAGCAGTTAAAATTTGCCCTGTTTCAAAGTTAGCCGAAATGTTAAAGCTTAATTCTTCTTGAGTAGTACCATCTAAATTAATTGCCGGTGTAACTAACCATGCCTCTAATGGGTTTTCTCCAGTACCAAAAGCAGATATTTTTATATAGGTGTCACCACTAAACGAACTGTCTTCATATCTTTCACTTCCTCCCGAAACGTTTACATTCGTCCAACCAAGCGCATCTAATTGACTTTCGCTGGTTATAGATTGAAAGTCTTCGTTAAATAGTGTTACGGCAGAAGATGTTGAACCGGTACAATTTAAAAATACCGGATCACAACGTTCGGTATTATCGAAAACTATATCTGCTGCACTATTAATAACCAACACATTATTATCATCTCCAAAATCTCTTGTGAAAATTGCCTGAATAGTTCCTTTGTTTTGTGGCACTTGTAAGGATTTAAAATCGGAAAAAGTACTCGTTTGTAAAGCTATTGTACCATTTTCGTCACAACTTTCTAATGTTCTAAAACCATCAAATTCGTCAGAAGGTTCTCCTGCATAAGTAAAAGCAATACTGTTTCTATGTACTTGCATGTTTTCTAGCTGAATTAATGTGTTTTCATCAGCTTCAGTTAATTCTCCAATAGTTATAAGTTTTGGCGTTAGAATTACCACTTCTGTTGATCTTATAATAAAATCTCTATATTCAAATTCTTGTATTTGTCCAATATCATTTCCTTCTGGTTTACCTATAGTATAAACACCATGAGATTCTCCAATAGCTAAACCATTCATTTTAATAAATACTTTTCTACCTACTTCATAAGTTTCATATAATCCTTTTACATTTACTTCAACATTAAACCCAAGTCTTGGGTCAGCTGAGTCTGAACTTCCATCTACTTTATTTTGAATAACTATTTCTTCAAAAAAGTTTCCGGCCTGGTCACTTGATACTACATATCCCTCTATAAGCAATGGCCCCTCGTCTATCTCAATTACAGCAATTTCATCTCCATCACTAACTGCTTGCAAATATCTTGACACTAAATTTCGGAAAGTAGCATTAGCCTTTAATCCCGGGTCAGTAACAATTATATTCGGTGTGCTATAATCGTCATCATCTACACAAGATGATAAAAATACCATAACCGTTAAAGCACTAAATAAGGTTAAAATTTTATTTGCTCTATTCATGATACTATTTTTTTTGATATTATATTTTTCATGTGATTATATTTATTGTTTTTTAACGGTCACATGCCTGCATACCGTAGTGACTGTATTTCGGCACGCAGACATGCAGTTCGCTATTAATCATTTTCTTTGATGAAAAATTTTCACGTGCTCGTTTCATATTATTTTTTATTAAAATCTAAAGTTCACATTTACAAAATAGGTTGTGCCGCGACCATACCAATATTTAGAACCAAAAACTTGAGTTCCAAGAGCTTTATCGTCTCGTAATTGTCTAAAGTTTGCATTTCTTCCCTGCTCAAAACCTCCTGTTTTATATACTTCATCCAAAAGGTTATTTACACTTGCAAAGAACCCAACATAGTAATCTCCAATTTTCCATGATTTACCCCCTACTAAGTTTACTACCATGTAGTCATCAAACTTTTCTTGTTTTAACAATTCTCTTGCTAAATCCTCATCATATTCATTAAAGGTAATTCCATCAAAATCTGTAGTGAAATTTGAAGTTCTTGTTAATGGTCCAATATCTACATAGGTATTAGTGAAAAGATTAGCTGTAGCACCAAACCACCAATATTCTGGATCTCGATATTCAAAACCAACCGAGTAGGCTCTATGTGGTCCTGCGGCAATTTTATAATCTTTTAAATTAGCTTCGCCATAATTTCTAAAGCCATCTACAAATCCTGCTAATTCCGATTCATCATCAGG
>JAGLKH010000288.1 GCA_023141985.1 Flavobacteriaceae bacterium
GCATCCCAACCGTGAGGTAAATGAGGTGTTTTAATAAAACGATATTTATACTTTCCTGTATTTAAAACAGCATTATCTGCCATTGCATGTGCAGGTCTTATTGCAAAATCTCCCATATTAACCATAGCGCCTACTTCACTACAAACAGCTTTAGCGTTTGGAGCGATTTGTAACCATTCATTAAGGGCACCACATTCATCTACTTCAAAATGACTAAACCCGATCCATTTAAGATCAGATGGATTGATAATCTTACTTACTGCTTGCAATAAAACCGGAAACATTTGTTTCATTCCGGCATGATATAACATTGGTTCATCATCTTTAATTAAAAAATGATTGAACGATAAATTAAAATCTTGTACAAATACCGAAATTCGGTAAACATCTGGTGCTATTTCTGAAATTTTATACATGCTTTATGTTTTTAATTATTAATAATTTTTTTTAAAATCTTTTTTAATTTGAGTCAAAAGTATATTGTACAAAACAAGTATGATTGTAAAAAAACGACATAATTAAGAAATTGTTGAACTTTTTAACATTCCAAACTGATAATTGTCATAGTAATTCTTTTATAATTTAAGGAACTTTAGAATTTAGCTAAAACATCAATCTTTAAATTCTTAAACTATGAAAATCTATAAATTACTTACACTTATAATTATTGGTATATTGCTTGGTTGTGCTTCAACCGAAGCTGTTCTTTCAGAATTTGATGAAACTATTGACTTCGATAGTTATAACACTTTTGTGCTTTGTATTGATGATTTATTTGTTGAAAACACAAAATATCCAAAATCTGATAATAACAACATTAGGCAACTCATTGGTGATCAAATTGAAATCCATATGATAAATAAAGGTCATGAAACAAATGTGTTAAATCCGCAATTACAAGTTGGTTTTCAAATTGTTATAGAGCAAAAAGCAGATACATTTACCAATTGCGAGATACAGGATGATTATAATTACTGGAGAAAGTGTAGTATAGATACTGTAACCTATACCGAAGAAACACTGGTTGTATATGCTTCTGATATTGAAAAAAATCAAATTATTTGGCAAGCTTCTAAAGCCTGTGATTTAAATCGTTCTAAAAAAGCTTTAAAACCTTATATAGAAGAATTGGTTGAAACTCTATTTAATGAGTATCCTAAGGTAAAATGACAGTTAATTATTTTGTTTCTTTGCTTTCTTACTTCCTGCATACATTTCGTATTTTACTAAGCGCGCTTCCAGTTTTGCATTAAAGAGTTTTATTTTTCGGGAAGGACGTAAACCTATATACTTTAAGGCTTCTAAATTTGAGGTGATAAACCATGCATTAGTATTTGGATAACCATGTTTTAATGTAGTCCCAATATTTCCGTAAAACTCTTCCATGTTCAACTCTAAACGCTCTCCATATGGTGGATTAAAAACCATGTGCAATACATCCTCACCTGCTTTTTGTGTTTTAAAGAAATCTTCATGTTTTACAGTAATAAATTCATCAAGATGTGCATTTTTTATATTTTCCTTTGCTTTACTTACAGCCGAAGGTGACTTATCGTAACCTATAATTTTATAATGAAAATCTCGAGTTTTAGAGAGTAAGAATTCTTCAATTTTTTCAAATAAATCCACATCCCAATCCTGCCAACGCTCAAAAGCAAATTCTTTACGCATTAAATTTGGTGGTATATTACATGCAATCATTGCAGCTTCAGCGAGAATAGTTCCACTACCGCACATTGGGTCCATAAAATCACTTTGTCCATCCCAACCGGATAACATAATTAAACCAGCCGCTAAAACTTCGTTAATTGGTGCAATGTTAGTCGCCGTTTTATAACCACGTCTATGCAAAGATTCTCCCGAACTGTCTAAAGAAATCGTGCATAACTGCTTATCTATATGCACATTAATTTTTAAATCCGGAAATCGTAAATCTACATTTGGCCGTTCTCCTCCTGTATCTCTAAATTTATCTACAATGGCATCTTTAGTTTTTAGTGCTATATATTTAGAATGTGTAAACACTGTAGAATGTACTGTAGCATCAATGGCTAAAGAACCTGTAGGTTTCATATAATCTTCCCAAGGCATTTTATAGACCTGATTGTATAAATCCTGTTCGTTTGCTACTCTAAAGGATTTTATTGGTTTTAAAATTTTAATGGCAGTACGCAATCCTAAATTTGCTTTATACATAAACCCTTTGTCTCCTGAAAAACTTACATTTCGCACACCAATTTTTACATCTTGTGCACCAAGATTACGTAATTCTTTGGCTAAAAGTTCTTCAAAACCAAATAGCGTTTTAGCTACCATTTTAAAATTATTCTCCATTACAAACATCAAATAGATTGCAAAAATACTTTATTTTTGTTTCGACACACATTATTACATGACAAAAGAAACAAAAGATTGGTTTACTTCCTGGTTTGATACGCCTTATTATCACATATTATATAAAGACAGAAATTATGATGAAGCGCAGAATTTTATGGAAAATCTCACCTGTTACCTCAATATTCCTGAAAATGGAAAAATCTTGGATTTAGCTTGTGGCAAAGGACGACATTCTGTGTATTTAAATGCTATTGGTTACAATGTTACCGGAGTAGATTTATCACCTTATAGCATAGCATCTGCCAAACAATTTGAAAACGAAACCTTACATTTCGATGTGCATAACATGAGCCAACCCTATTCGCAACAATTTGATGCTGTTTTTAATTTATTTACGAGTTTTGGATACTTTGAAAGTGAAGAAGATAACTTAAACACCATTAAAGCCATTAAAGCCAATTTAAAGAACAATGGTATAGGTGTTATTGATTTTATGAATGTAGATTTTGTAATTGAAAATCTTATTCCGAAGAATACCAAAACCGTTGAAGGTATCGAATTTAACCTTAAGCGTTATGTAGAAAAGGATTATATTATAAAAGATATTTCATTTAAAGTGGATAATATAACATATAATTATAAGGAAAGTGTAAAAGCGATTACACTTGATGACTTTAAAGACATGTTCCAAAAAGCAAATATTCAATTATTAGATATTTTTGGAGATTATAAATTGCACCCATTTGATAAAAAAACTTCTGAACGTTTAATACTAATTTTTAAATAAGTCTTTTAAGACTGAAGCTTGAAGACCGACGTCAGAAGTCATAAACTGGAATTAATAAAAAAATGAAATATGAAGTTTAAATTTGAAAAACTTATAATTTGGCAAAATGCAATGGACTTATAATTTAATGAACATGATGATAGCTTTTAAGAAGCAAATTAAATAATTGCTTCGGACTTCTGCCTTCCTACTATGATTTTATACAGCATAACTTAAATTAAAACGTAAAAAACAAATAAATGACTAATTTCCTCCTTCCAATATTCGCAGTACTAATTGGCTATGTATTTGTCTTGGTTTTTAAACCCTCAAAACAAAAAAACCTAAAACTTTTATTAGCTTTTAGTGGTGCTTTTCTATTATCTATAACTGTCTTTAATTTTTTACCCGAAGTCTATAACAATAATAGCAAGTCTGTTGGATTATTTATTATGATTGGGATTTTGCTACAAATAGTTTTGGAGTTTTTCTCTAAAGGTGCCGAACATGGCCATGTACATTTAAATAAAAGTACATCAATTTTTCCTTGGTTATTATTTATAAGTTTAAGTATTCATTCGGTTTTAGAAGGCTTACCAATTGATGCTCACGACAATTTAATTTACGGTATTATTATACACAAACTTCCTGTAGCCATCATCTTATCAACTTTCTTTTTAGCATCGCAATTAAGTCGTGTTAAAATTTTGTTTTTCCTGACTTTATTTGCATTGATGACGCCTTTAGGTGTTTTGTTATCTCAAGAAACCGATATTTTTAAAATCTACTATTCTGAAATTTCGGCTTTAGTAATTGGAATATTTTTGCATATCTCTACTATTATTTTATTTGAAAGTAACGAAGGACATAAGTTTAATCTAACTAAACTAACAACTATCATTGTTGCTATTGCAATTGCATATTTTATTTAGTTTAGTTAATTTAAACTGTCATTCCTTTTCAGCATTCAGTATGAAAAATAATTGATGGAGATTAAAAAACAAGAACCTTGTCACTGTCCACTACCCAGTTTGTAAATTCTGCCATTGTGCTAATTTCTATTCCTTCAGTCAGCTGAGCGTTTTTCAGCCCTCTAGCGTCTGCACAACTTCCACAAAATTTTACTTCTGCTCCTTTTCTAAGAGTAAGCTTCAGCATTCTTTCAATATTGTAGTATCCGTTGGGTGTAGTTTGATTAGCAACAGCACAACTAACAGCATCTGCCATTAAAAAAATTCTTACTTCAACTGTTTCATGTTCTTTACCAAGTTGGTTTGCCAGGCGTAAAGCATTGTAAGCTTTTTCTGTTCCGTAAGGGGCATCATTGATTAAGATTAGAATTTTCATTGTTATTGATTTTTTGATTACGAAATATTTTTTTTCATTTCTTCAAATTGTTCTTTGGTAATTTCTCCTTTAGCATATCGTTTTTTGAGAATGTCCAGAGGAGAATCTTCAAAGGGGATATTTCTCCTATTATTATTATTCATTTTCATAACCGCAAAAATTATGATAAGAAAAATCGGAATCCAGACAAACCACATCATAGGCGTTCCCCAACAGTCATTGTGATACATAAGTTTTTATTATTAGTGTCCATATTATTAATTTTGTTTGTTTTCCTCTTTTTCAATTTTGCCCTTATTCATATTTACATGCATAGAGCACATCATTATTCCATTTTGCATGGCATCTCCTTTTTGTTGTACGTCATACCCGACATATGGCTATTGCACATCATCAGTGCCTTCATTTTCATCCTCATTTGCTTATCGTTTGATGGTTTTAATGATTCCTTTAGTTTCAGTATATCCTTCAAAATGGTTTCTATAGCAGTATTTTGAGTGTTGCTACTGCAGCCGAACAATGTTACTACTGTAATAAACAGAAAGCTTAAGTTGATAATTGTTCATTATTTTTTAATTTTAAATGGTAATCAGAATTCGTTAATAAGCTGAATTCTGGGTTATATTTCCATTTAGAAATTATTTATATTGGTTATGTGTCATATATAACCTGTTATTAGAAATATTTAAACCACCAATATTTTTCAAACCACACTTTCATCCAGTGCCATAAATAACCGGGTTTTTTCATTTTTACAATTGGTAAAGGGGAACTATAGAAATTACCTCCTGCATAACCTGCTTTTCCATTACCCATTTCTAAGAAACATTGTCCTTCACCATTAAATATTTTGAAATGGTTTTTACCCTGTATCTTTTGAATAATATTATGAGCAACGGTTTCTGCCTGGTAATGTGCAAATACTCCAGCTTTAGGTAATGGCTTACCCATTTCCAACGGAATAAATGTAATGTCTCCAATAGCATAAACATTTGAAAACTGCGTTTCCATTGTGTTGCGATTAGTTTCTATCCATCCTGATTTTCCAATTAAATTAGTTTTGCTGATTACTGTCGGGCATTGGTGTTTTGGAGTAAAAGCCAGCAAATCGTATTCCGCTGTTTTACCATTACTGAAAGTCAATGTTTTTTCTGATGCTTCTATGAGTTGATATTCTGGAAAAAACTTAATGCCTTTCATTTCTACCATTTGTCTCACCGCTCCTGATAATTCTTTTCCAGCTACTCCCATTGGTCCTGGTTCGGGTGTATAAAGTGATATCTCTGT
>JAGLKH010000289.1 GCA_023141985.1 Flavobacteriaceae bacterium
CAAATTGTTAATGTTCGTGGATTTGGTTATAAATTAATTTGCTGAAAATGGTTTGATTTTTGTACATTTCTATCTTGAAATGCGATATATAAGATACATACTCCTTTTTTTCCCTTTTTTTGTCTTTGCTCAACAAAGCATAGAAGTTTCCTTAGTAAAAAAAACTGAGTTTAAAGCAGAAACTCTAATTGGTATAGATAATTTTGAAACTATATATTACATAAACATTAACGAATTATTTAAAACTAAAAAAAACAACGTTTTATCTACTTATAGTAACATTCAGTTAAGTGAAATTACATCTGGCAACGCATTTAATCCTCTAAAAATTAATCTATTTTACAGAAATTTTAATACTGTTATTATCTTAGATAATCGCTTATCAGAAATGTTCAAAATTGATTTTAATACCATACAACCCTTTAGAGACATTACTCATATTACAACTGGAAATGATAATACCATTTGGCTTTTTAATCAAAACACTCAACAATTAGAAAATTACGACTATAAAACTAATAACACTCGTGTTAAAACCTTACCAATACAAAGTGAAGTTATAGATTTAAAAAGCAATTATAATTTTTGCTGGCTCCTCACTAACGACTACTTATATACCTTCAATTATGTTGGAAGCCTGCTGTCTAAAATAAAAAATTCCGGCTTTATAAAACTTGCACAAGTAAATGGAAATTTAATCCTACAAAAGGAAAATCAACTGTTTTATTTAGATAAAGACACCAAAATATTCAGAGAAATAAAAACTCCAAAATTGTTAATAAATCAGTTTTTTGTAACCAATGAAACCTTGTATATTTACGACGAGGAATTTCTTCATGAGTACCGACTAAAAATAAATTAAGATTATGCATATAGCTATTGCCGGAAATATTGGCGCAGGAAAAACTACGCTAACAAAATTACTCGCAAAACACTATAAATGGGAAGCGCAATTAGAAGATGTTGTAGACAATCCATATTTAGACGACTTTTACAACCAAATGGAACGCTGGAGTTTCAACTTACAAGTTTACTTCTTAAACAGTCGTTTTCGTCAAGTATTACAAATTCGTAAAAGTGGCAAAGAGATTATCCAGGATAGAACCATTTATGAAGATGCTCATATTTTTGCGCCAAACCTTCATGCCATGGGTTTGATGACCAATAGAGATTTTGAAAATTACCGATCACTTTTCGATCTTATGGAATCTTTGGTTCAAGGTCCGGATTTACTTATTTATTTACGTAGTTCTATACCAAATTTAGTATCTCAAATACACAAACGTGGTCGTGATTACGAAAACTCAATTAGCATTGATTATTTAAGCAGGTTGAACGAACGTTATGAAGCTTGGATTTCAAAATACGATAAAGGGAGTTTACTTATTATTGATGTTGACCAATTAGATTTTGTAGATAATCCTGAAGATTTAGGAAGCATTATTAATACGATTGAAGCGGAAATCCATGGTTTGTTTTAAAGCCCTGGCTAATATAGATAAATCAAAGGTATCTTTTTAAAAGAAAATTTTCCGAAAGGGAATAAAAATTTCTTGAGACCAACTATTCTCGAGGCAGTCCCGATAGCTATCGGAAGGGCACAAGCTTTGCCTTTTGGGTCAAAAATCAATATTTAATATCATTAATTATAAAGTGGGTCCTGAATGGTTTATTTATAAAAGCATATTATAAATATACTTGTTATTTTATATATCAATATTTAGCTTTCTCTTTAAAATATTTCTAAGCTCTAAAGATGTTTTTGGATCTATCAGATTTAAGGCTTTTACATTACATAATTTTTCGATTAATTCAGCTCCTGCATATGTATTGGTAGCTATACCACTTACAATATCTGGTTTTAGATTAAAACTTTTCATAACTCCAAAAACTGCATAAGGATCTGAAGCGCATAAAACGGTACATTTTATATTATCCTTTAGTTCTTCAAAGGCAATATCTCCGTTATAAGGCTCTAGAGGTGATGCTCCAAGCTCAATTACTGCAACATCTGCTTGCACAGAGTTAATTCGACTAAGTAGTTGAATCAATTTTTTTCTGAATTTTTCGCGTGGGTAAATAGTTGATGGCAACCCAATATTAACAAAATCAAATATATAATTTGCTCCTACATCTTTTAAAGATAAAATATCTCTATATCTGCTAGCACCTGTTAACTTGCCTGCAACTATTTTTAAACCTGCCCTTTTTAAATGATTTACTATAATTCTGGCTACAGTTGTTTTACCAGCAGACATTGATGTTCCTACTAATAAAATTACCGGTGTAGTAAATTTGGAAAATTTAACATC
>JAGLKH010000029.1 GCA_023141985.1 Flavobacteriaceae bacterium
TAATAGCGAACAGCATGTGACCAATTAAAAGCAATAAGTATAAACACATGAAAAAAACAATATTACTTTTTGTATTTGTTATAACATCATTTAATTTTTGTCTGGCTCAAGAGTGGTTTACTTCTTTAGAAGTGGCCAAAAAATTAGCACTAATCCAAGACAAAATGTTATTTGTTATGTGGGAAGACTCATTTAACTATGATCATCCTGTATATTTCAATAATGATAAAGGAGAATCAATAGTTACTGATTTATTTGTGGATGATCGGATGAATAGAATTATTTGGAGTTATTTTATTCCTGTAAAAATTTATGAATCAAAGTATGCCGAATTATCTAACCAAATTAAGGAAACTAGAGGAACAAAATATTTTAATAAGCTTATAGATGATAGTATTAAAATTATGGATGTAAATGGAAAAATATTAAACATTAATACTTCTTATGAATACATTGAAAATTTGTCTTTAATAATTAAACACTATGCTTTAAACACTTCTTATTTGAAACAAGAGTTGGTTAATTATTCTAAAAATAAAAACTTCGCAACATCCTTTTGGCTGGCTTCTAAATATCTTGATTTCGCTATATTTATAGAAAAGGAAACCAGATTTGAAATAATACAATTAGCAAACATTTACTTTGATGAAGCAAAAAATTATTTAACAAAAAGTGATTTGAAAAATAAAAAGATTATTTTGCAAAAGTGTGATTTGCTAAAAATAAAAGAATACTTAATTTTAAATAACCCAAAAAAAGCACGCAGACACTTAAGAAAATTAAATATTACTGGGATTGATAAAATAAATCAATCCTTATTTTCTTTCTTAAATTATACTACATTCAAGCTTTTAAAGGATGAAGATAATGCGGTTTTATGGAAAAGTAAAATGTCTTTAGTAGATTTAAAAATGGCAAAATTAATTATAAATAATAACTCTTAAGATTATTGGAAACACTAATTAACTATTTTGAAACTATTCCATCATTACACAGAAGCATCATCCTTGTTGGTGGAATCACTATTTTTTGGCTCATTGAAGGTGCTGTACCTTTGTTTAAGTTTGATTATAAAAAATGGAAGCATGCTATACCAAATTTCTTTTTTACATTAACTACCATTATTATTAATTTCGGATTGGCATTTATACTTTTAAACTCTGCAGATTGGGTTCTGGCAAACGATTTTGGAATTATTAATTGGTTACCAACAATGCCGCTTTGGCTGTATGTTGTTTTAGGTGTTTTACTTTTAGATTTTATTGGAGCATATTTAGCACATTATGTAGAACATAAAGTTAAACCTTTGTGGATGATTCATTTGGTGCATCATACAGACCACAAAGTAGATACAACAACGGCTAACAGACATCATCCATTAGAGAGTGTTATTCGTTTTATATTTACTCTTTTAGGAGTTTTTATTATTGGAGCACCAATAGGAATTGTAATGCTTTACCAATCATTGTCCTTAGTTGCTACCCAGTTTAGTCACGCAAACATGAAACTGCCTAAAAAAGTAGATCACTTTATCAGCTATTTTTTAGTATCACCAGATATGCATAAAATTCATCATCATTATGTATTGCCTTATACAGATTCTAACTACGGAAATATTTTTTCTATTTGGGACAGAATGTTTGGCACTTATATGAAAATGAATAGAGAAGATTTAGTGTACGGTGTTGATGTGTTTCCAGATGAAATAACAAATAGTAACATTAAAGATTTACTTATTCAACCGTTTCAGAAATATCAAAAACCGACAACAATAGATTCGAGTAAATAGCATTTTAAGACATTTCGCTTGTCATTCCTCTATAATTTTTATTACCAAAAAATAGGTTGAAACCCAAAATTTATCTTTGAACAGAGAAGAATTATGCGTTCCTCTGTTTTTTTATACAGTTCGTAGATTATTTTTCTTTACATAAAGGAAATCTATTTAAATTTGAAGCTTGGATTAAATAATTAAGGTTGAGTTCAGTTTTAAATAGAACTTAATAGCAATAACATTTGAAAAAATATTTAGTAGTACTCATTATATCCTGTACAAATCTTTTGTTACAGGATTTGTTCTCTCAAGAGAGCTTTGCAACAATAGAAAAAAATGTCCATATAAGTGCAAGAGGATTATTTCATGATTTAAATAAATCTAAAGACACCTTATTGCTCAAAAGTGATAAAGCAATTAATTATGTGTACTCAATTAACAGAGATTATAAGAGAGAAGTTGATAAATATATAAATGCTAATTCTTATAAAGTACCTCTTAAAAATTTAAGTATTGGAAAACACCTTTTTGTAGTTAGGCAATCCCCGGTTTTAATAGTTTTTGTAATTCGCATTTTAAAAGACCATCCGACAATTATTTCAACAAGTGAAAAATAATAAACAGCAATAATAAAAAGAGAATTTATTTTACTTATAAATTAAATATTTTTCTCTTGTTTTTTTAAATGCTTCTAACTCTTCTTGCCAGGTCGCTTTAATTTGGTTTTCGGTAAAACCAGCTGCAATTTGTTTTTGAAGTTTTTTGGTTCCAGCAAGTTTTGTAAAAAAAGTATTAAAGAATTCGCTTTTATTTTGTGTGCCATTATAAGCTTTAATTAACCATTCAAGATTAAGCGATTTCAAATTTGCTTTACTTTTAAGGTTTAGTCCATAGCACAATTCTCCTTTGTGTTTTGGATATTTGGCGCCTTCATTTGGTTGAGGTGTAAATTCAAAATCAAATAGTTGCTTGCCTAAAAAAGGACTTCCAAATATCTGAAATTGACTATCTGTACCTCTTCCTGCGCTTACATTAGTCCCTTCAAAAAAACATAAACTCGGATATAAGTTAACAGCTTTATCGTTTGGTAAGTTTGGAGACGGTTTTATTGGCAAACTATAAAACGTATTATGAGTGTAATTTCCAATAGGTATAACAGTTATATCACATTTAATCCCATTCTCTAACCAACGTTCTCCATTTAACATTTGGGCATATTCGCCAATGGTCATTCCATGAACTACAGGAACAGGATGCATTCCAACAAAACTTTGGTATTCAGGTTCTAAAATTGGCCCATCTATATAAAGTCCATTTGGGTTTGGTCTGTCTAAAATTAATAAAGGAATATTTTGTTCTGCACAAGCTTCCATGACATAATGTAATGTCCCAATGTAAGTGTAAAAACGTGCACCAACATCCTGAATATCAAAAATTAGGATATCTATGTCTTTTAAATGTGCAGCTGAAGGTTTTCTGTTTTTGCCATATAGCGAAACAATTGGTAATCCTGTTTTTGTATCGAATCCATCTTTAACTTTTTCTCCAGCATCAGCAGTACCACGAAA
>JAGLKH010000290.1 GCA_023141985.1 Flavobacteriaceae bacterium
ATATTGTATTTCTATAAGATTAGGAAGATAAACTGATTTTGAAGTGCATTTTCCAAATAATCCAGCACCAGTTAACAAATGCATTTTACCATCCTCTTCAACTTCTTTCCATGTACCGGTAGCTTCTAAGGTTGCATATCGTTCACCTAAAGCCCCAACTACCAGATCTTCATTCATAATACTTCTCATTCTACCATTAATTAATTCTATTTTAAGAATATCACTTCCTGTATCAATGATTTTACCAACTACATAATCACCGGTTTTCCATTTAATTTTATCTAATTTCACAACAGAAAATGGTTTTTTGTCTAAATCAGAGATCCTTAGCATTGAGGTAAAAATATAACGCGAATTCATTATTCTATAAATTTTTATTTGCCGTTAACAGTATCGTTAACAAAGCTGTTCGTTCAATTAATTTATCAATAAAGATGAATTCATGTCTTGCATGAGCTCCATCACCAATAGTCCCTAAACCATCTAATGTTGCAGTAAACAAACTTGTTGTATTGCCATCAGATCCACCACCTGCAGTTGCTTCTTCTAATTCTAAACCAATCAATTCACCTAGATTTTTTGCCATTTTCCAAAGTTTTTGATTGCGATTGGTTTTTTCCATAGGAGGTCTTCCAAAATATCCTTCTACTAATAATTCTATATCTTCATTAATTGGCTTTAAGTTCAAAATTTCTTTAGTGATAAATTCTGCATCTTTATTATTATGTACTCTCACATCTATAACTGCTCTACTTTCTGCTGCGATAACGTTGGCTGATGTTCCTCCTTCAATCATTCCTATATTAACAGTTATGCCTTTTTTAAAATCGTTAAGAGAAAATAAATGTTGAATGTGATAAGAGAGTTCTACAATAGCACTAACTCCCATATCGGGATTTAACCCTGCGTGTGCCGGTTTTCCTTTAATTGTTAAAGTAAAACGACCAATTCCTTTACGAGCAGTTTTTAATTTTCCTTTTAAACCTAATGGTGGTTCTAAAATAAAAGCTCTATTAGCAATTTTTGAAATATTTTTAATTGCATTTGTTGATTCTTTACTACCAATTTCTTCATCTGAATTAATTATAATTACAGGTGTTAAAGGACAGTTTATTTTTAAATCTCTAATTGTTCGCAACGAATAAATCATTTGAGTTAAACCAGCCTTCATGTCAAATATTCCCGGTCCCGTAATTTTAATGTTATCATGAACTATAGGCATTTCTTTAATAGTATTCATTTCCCAAACCGTATCGCAATGCCCCAGCATAAACTGAATAGGATTATTTTTTAATCTTTTAAGAGGTCTTGCAAACAAATAACCACCTGTTTTCTTTCCAGGGACATATAACACATAATAATTTAGTTCTTCTAATGCTAATTTTAGCATATTCATAATATTAACTTGTGAATTTGCATCTGTTGAAGGGGATTCAGCTTCGACAAGTTTTTTTAAAAAGAGAATCATTGATTCTTGATTTTCTTTCAAGTAACTTTCAATATGTTTAGCTTCTGATTTTTCCATGCTAAACTTTAATTTTTTATAACTCTATCGTTTAAAATCTTTAGGATAAGGATAACTAAATGTTTCTTTTACACTTGCAAATCTTCCCTGTGCTATATATGTCAAAAGAGGATTGTCATAAAGATGTTTTTGTTGATCAACTTCTGAGAATATTTTATGATCTTTATGTACAAATGCTGTATCAATTTTACCGGTGATGATACTATAGTTATCAAAGCCGTCAATGATTTTAAACAAACTACAATCTAATAAAACATAAGATTCTGCAATAAAAATATTATCGTTTTTTGTAGTTGGAATTGTAGGTAAAATTTTCACTATTTCTTTTGAGTAGTGATCTTCTTCGCATCTGGGGAGAGCTGCTAAGGAAGTTAATAAAATCTGATTTGGTTTAACAAAGCTTACGGTAAATCTTTTTTCTTTTTTTATATTTTGATATGTTTTATGTCGTGAAGTACAAACAAATCCAAAATAATTAGAAAACCCAATTGGAGTAACCATATGCTTGGGTGCCAAATCGTAAAAATCATTTTCTTTAGTACCAATAACAACCAAAGGAGCAACTGTATAGAAGTGATCCCAAATGGTATCTTTAACATTTAAAGATATAAAGTTATCAAAACTGTTTTTTTTCATAACTTCAATTGTATTTACATCTCTTTAAAGTTACGAAAATAAGGTCTATTTTACAAGTGTTGATAATTAAATTTTTATAAATATAGTGCAAAAAAAATGCGAGCCATGGCTCGCATTTCAATCTATTTTTAAAGAAATTAGTTGCTCTCTTTAGTTTCTTCTACTTCTTCAACAACTTCTTTTATAACTTTTTTAGTTTCTATCTTAACATCTACATCTTTTAAAGCATCAATTTGAGCTTTAACTTCTTCTTCGCTGCCTTCAAATACTTTATCTTCAGTAGTTGTTTCTCCATCTTTAGTTGTTATGGTTGTAACCGTAGCTTTTACAGTCCCATCATCATTACTTTCCATATTTACTTTAACTTCTTTAGAAACTTTAACAACTTGTTCCATATGTAATTCACTTGCGTTGTAAGCCGAAACTGCATCAGCAGAAATTGCAATACTTGGAGCTATTACTAATGCTACCACAGACATTAATTTTAATAAGATATTTAAGGATGGTCCTGAAGTATCTTTAAATGGATCTCCAACAGTATCTCCAACAACAGCTGCTTTATGAGCATCTGTACCTTTACGACCTTCTTCTTCAATTGTTTTCTTTGCATTATCCCAGGCACCTCCAGCGTTAGACTGGAATATTGCCATAAGTACTCCACAGGTAGTTACTCCAGCCAATAAGCCTCCAAGCATTTCTGCTCCTCCAATAAAACCAACTGATACTGGAGCTGCTAAAGCTAATAACCCTGGCAATACCATTTGTTTAATAGATGCTTTTGTTGAAATATCAATACATTTACTATAATCAGCAATACCATCAGCTGCATCAAATATTTTCCGGTCTTCTGCTGAAGCTTTAGTCATATCCGAATCGTATTTACGCATCACAGCTAAAGCTGCTTTTAATTGAGGAATTTCTCTAAACTGACGACGCACTTCTTCAATCATTGCCATTGCAGCACGACCTACAGCATTCATTGACAGGGCAGAGAATACAAATGGTAACATACCTCCTACCAAAAGGCCAGCCATAATTTTTGGCTGAGACACATCAATTGCAGTTACTCCAGCAGTTTTCATAAAGGCAGCAAATAAGGCTAATGCCGTTAATGCTGCAGAAGCAATTGCAAATCCTTTACCTACAGCTGCAGTTGTATTACCTACTGCATCTAACTTATCAGTACGTTCACGAACTTCTTTTGGTAATTCTGCCATTTCAGCAATACCACCAGCATTATCACAAATTGGTCCATAAGCATCTATAGCTAATTGAATACCTGTATTTGCTAACATACCAACAGCAGCAATTGCAATTCCATATAAGCCGGCAAAATGATGAGAGACCATAATTGCAGTTGCAATTAATAGAATTGGAATCATTGTTGACATCATACCAACACCCAAACCAGCAATAATATTTGTTGCTGATCCTGTTTCTGATTGTTTAACAATTGACATTACAGGTTTTTTTCCTGTAGCAGTATAGTATTCTGTTACTTTACCCACTAATAATCCGGCAGCTAAACCTGTAATTGTAGCCCAAAATACTCCCATGGCTCCAAATGGTAATCCTTCTACCGTTTCTGGAATTAAAGTATTAATAATAAAATATGACGCTATAACCATTAATATAGCAGAACCAAACTCACCAATATTAAGTGCAGTTTGAGGATTTCCACCATCTTTTACTCGAACAAAAAATGTTCCTAAAATAGACATTACAATACCTACAGCTGCTAAAACTAATGGTAAGTAAACCGCTCCTAAACCATCAAACTCAGGTGTTAAAATAAAAGCCCCTAAAACCATAGTCCCAATTATTGATCCTACGTACGATTCAAATAAATCGGCTCCCATACCTGCAACATCTCCAACATTATCTCCAACATTATCAGCAATAGTTGCTGGGTTTAATGGATGATCTTCAGGAATACCTGCTTCAACTTTCCCAACAAGGTCAGCACCAACATCGGCAGCTTTAGTATAAATACCTCCACCTACACGAGCAAATAAAGCTATTGATGACGCTCCTAAAGAGAATCCTGAAAGCACATTTAATATCAATGATAAATTATCGGCTCCAGGCCACATTCCTTGGTAAATCATAAATAATCCACTTAATCCAAGAACTCCTAATCCTACAACTCCTAATCCCATTACTGCACCACCGGCAAAAGCAACTTCTAAGGCTCTACCTAAAGAGGTTCTTGCTGCATGAGTAGTTCTCACATTTGCTTTAGTGGCAACTTTCATCCCAATAAAACCTGCTAAAGCCGAACAGATAGCACCGACAACAAATGATACAGCTATCATTCCGCTAGACCCTTCTTCAGCATTACCTTTAAAATATAATAAGGCTGCTACTGCTGCTACAAAAATTGCTAAAACTTTGTATTCAGCTTTTAAAAATGACATTGCTCCTTCGGCAATATTCTTCGCAATGCGTGCCATTTTATCATCACCTTGATCTTGCTTTGTAACCCAAACGTTTTTTAGCAAAACAAAGATTAGGGCTAAAACTCCAAAGGCTGGTAAAAATTTTACTAATAATTCCATATTATTTGTTAATTATTTTGATTATTTTAAGAATGCGCCAAAAATAGTAAAATATGGCAGATAAAAAAAGCCTCTCTCTAATTTTAAAAAGAGGTTTTTTGATAAAAATCAATTCGATTAAACTCTTTTTTCTTTTTGTCATTCCGACAAAGACAAAGATAGAATTTTTAAGACCTGAAAAGATTAACACTCTTTTAAGTTTATGCACTAAAATTAAACTTGACTATGTTAAAAAAATAATCTAAATTCGTTTAATCCTTATACTTCAGGATATATAAATCATTAAAACAGATCATATACTAAGTTGTAATACATTTTATGAATGAATAGACTTTTGCAAACAGAATTTGGATTTCAAGAAGTTGAGATTAAGAAACTCAATGGTTACGATAATGCAAATTATCTTATTAAAACCAATACAGCTAAGTATGTCCTAAAAACTTATTGTTATAACAAAGAATTACTGGCATTGGTTGAAGCAGAAAACGAAACGCTTTTCTTACTACAAGAATCTGATAAGAATAAATTTCCGAAACCAATTCAATTTATAGATGGTTCTTTTGTCAAGACCCTTGAAATAGATGGTGTAGAAACAATTTGCAGAATGCTTTCTTTTATTGAAGGGGAACTTATGTGCAATGTGGCTCCCACTAAAACATTGTTTCAATCCTTTGGTGTTTTTCTTGCAGAAATGGATCTGAAACTACAATATTTTGACAACTACACCATCAAAGCAAGACAATGGGAATGGGGCATTCAATATATAAATTTAAATAAAAAATATATTCAGGATATTGCTAATGCTAAAGACAGAAGTACAGTAAAATACTTTTTTCAACAGTTTGAAGAAAATGTTGCCCCGGTTCTTCCTGATTTACGAAAATCAATTATCCACAACGATGCCAATGATTGGAACGTATTGGTGAACAACGGTAAAATATCTGGCATTATTGATTTCGGAGATTTGGCTTACTCTCCACTTATTAACGAATTGGCAGTTGCTTTAACCTACGCTTGTTACGGCAAAGAAAACCCATTAGAATGGGCTTCAATTATTCTAAAATCATATCATAATATATTGCCGATAGAAGAAAAAGAAATACAGGTTTTGTATTACCTAATAGCTGCAAGACTTTGTATAAGTGTTTGTAACTCTGCTCATTCAAAAAAAGAAAACCCAAATAATGAATATGCTTCGGTAAGTGAAAAGTCTGCCTGGAAAATGCTTTATCGTTGGCTAAGTATCAATCCAATAGCATCAGAAAACCGTTTTCGTTCAGCTTTAGGCTTACCTGTAAAAAAGACGAAATCCGTTGATGAAATGCTTGAAGAACGACATAAGTTTATCAGTCCAATTCTTTCTTTAAGTTACAACACACCTGTTTATATGGAAAAATCGGCATTTCAATTTATGTATGATGCCTATGGAAATACTTTTTTAGATGCCTATAATAATATTCCACATGTAGGACATTCGCATCCAAAAGTTGTGATCGCAGGACAAAAACAAATGGCAAAACTAAATACAAACACAAGGTATCTTTACGATTTGTTGCCTGAATATGCAGAAAGATTATTAGCAAAATTTCCTGACTCATTAAACAAAGTTTATTTTGTAAATTCGGGAAGTGCTGCAAGTGACTTAGCAATAAGAATGGCTTACGCACATACTAAGCACAAAAAATTAATGGTAATGGAACATGGTTATCACGGACACACACAAATTGCCATTGATATTAGTGACTATAAATTTAACAATCCAAAAGGGCAAGGGCAAAAAGATTACATCCT
>JAGLKH010000291.1 GCA_023141985.1 Flavobacteriaceae bacterium
GAGCGAATAAACATATCCAATTCTTTGTATCAAAAAAAGATTTCATTTAATATTATGGACCTTGAACAAGATGGGAAACCACTTGGAACAAAAGTTATACTTTCCATTCCGATAAAAATGAATGATTTATTATAAACATGTTATTTAATCAAAAATAAATGAGTTTATAGCATACATTACCTGTTTATATATGTTTTTATTATATTTCATCACTAGAACTAACTCTAATTGGCCTATGCTGTTTAACATCCGCAAAAAGTGAACTTTTAAAGGGTTAAATCTAAGAGATATATTTAATACCCTTTAAAAGTAGAAAGAACTAATATATCTAATAAATAATTCTGCCATCTTCCATAGTTATAATTCTATCTGTACGTTTAGCAAAATCTTCATCATGTGTTACTATTAATAAAGACAAACCCTGTTCATCGCTTAATTGCTTAAAAATATTGAATACATTTTCAGAATTATAACTATCCAAATTACCCATTGGTTCATCTCCCATAATTATGGAAGGATTATTAATCAAAGCTCTTGCAATGGCCACTCGTTGTTTTTCACCTCCGGAAATACGTGAAGCACGTTTCTTTGCTAAATTTTCAATGTTTAAATCTTTTAATTTCTGCATAGAATCGTACTCAATTTCCTGAAAGGTTTTTATTCCTAATTTTTTTGCTGGAAGCATTACGTTTTCTAATACTGAAAACTCTGATAATAAATAATGAAACTGAAAAACAAAACCAATATGTTTGTTTCTTATATAGGAGAGTTTTTCTCTACTTTCCTGTGTAATTAATTTATTATTTAAATAGAGTTCTCCTTCATAATCGGTATCCATTGTAGAGAGAACATACAATAAGGTTGATTTACCACAACCGGATTTACCCATAATTGAAACAAACTCACCTTTGTTTACCTTAAAATTAATATCCTTTAATACATGAAAAAGGACAGGCTTTCTAAAGTATTTATTAATATTTTTTGCTTCAAGTATAGTACTCATTTTACTGACCTCGTATTATTTTTACAGGATCTATTTTTTTTGCTTTCTGTGAAGGTAAATAGCCAGCAAAAAAGGTTGAAATCATTGCAAACGTAATTCCAATTAAATAAAACCAAGGATTAAAGTTTACAGGAAAGGTTTTTATAGTTGGTAATGCTTCCGTTTCAAAAGGAATTGTATCAATAAAATTTGATAATCCAAGACCTAAAAGCAAACCCAAAATTCCACCAATAACACCTATTATCATTGCTTGACTCATAAAAATGAGTTGCACGTCTTTACCAGAAAACCCTGTTGCCTTTAAAATAGCAATGTCATTCATTTTTTCATAAATAAGCATATTTAAGATGTTATAAATACCAAAGCCAGCAACTATTAATAGAGTAATTGAAACTGTATAGGTTATAAGGTTTCTAATGGATGTTCCCGTTTCAAATTGAGCGTTGGCAGTATTAATATCTACTGCCGTTAATTTAAATTGTTGTTCAATTTTTTTTGACATTGGAAGCGCCAAATCAATATTATGAAGTTTTATATTTATATCTGTAATATAATTTTCAGCTTCTCCCAGTATACGTTGCACGGTTGCAAGATTCGAAAAACTTTGAACGTCATCTATATCTGCTATTCCGCTTTGGTACAATCCCACAATTTTGAGAGGAAAAATAGCGCCTTTAATTGTACTTATTTGCACCCTGTCTCCAATATCAAGCGACATTTTATTTGCCACTCCAATTCCCAATATAATACCATTATTATTATTCTCAAGATCTTCTGGAGAACCTTTTATTATGTAATCTTTTAGGTTAAAAAATTTGGCTTCGTCAAGTACATTAATTCCTGTTAAATTTCCCCCTAACTCTATAGAGCCGGCGATGTAAAATATTTGAGCTTTTATTTGTGGTAAAGCACCTCGAACATTATCATCTTCATTTAAATAATGAATTATTGGTAATGCATTATGAATCTTTTTCTGGCTTAATTTTGGCTTGATAGAATGCACGACATTAAAGCTGTTTTTAAATTTGTCATATATAGCAATTGGTTGTTTTTTTGAAGGTTCTATTTCATTATACACATGAATATGAGGTGTTCGATTTAATATTAAATCATCTAACATCCCATTTAATCCTGTCATAAAACTAACCAAAGTTATATAAGCTCCAATACCAAAAGTTACACCAAGAGCAGCAATAGATGTTTGCTTAATTTTAGTGAGCAAATGTGTTTTTGCAATGCTTAATATAACTTTCCAATTAATCATTATTTGGGTTATAGATGTATGTACTCTCTTTAATTCCAGAAAGTACTTCAACAAATTCCATGCTTTGTAAACCTATTGTTATGGTTATTATACCATCATCAGTCATTACTTTATTGTCATCAATAAGATATTCTTTTGGAATGGTTAATACATTGTCTTTGCTTGCAATAAGAATATTAGCCTCTCCAGAAAGTCCCGGATATAATGTTTTTGGAGCTTCATCAAATAAAGCTTCGACTTTAAAAGTTTGAGTCCGCTCATCTTTTTTTGGTAATATCTTTGATACTTTTCCTGTAAATACTTTACCATTGTATGCATCTAAACTAATTAATACTTTTTGGTTTATGGAGACCCTTACAATATCAACTTCATCGACTAACATCTCTATAATAAAAACAGATTCACTACCAACAGCAGCTAATGGGTCGATTATGGTAATGACCTCCCCTTGGTTTTTATACAATGCATACACCTTACCATTTATTTTACTTTTTACAGTAAAATCCCTGGTAGCAATTAATGATGTTTTATAATTATTTTCGGCTTGCTTTACTGCAATTTGAAGTTCATTTTCAGTTCTATTGTACTTACTTTGTAGTAATTGTAAATTATTTAAGGACAATTCATAATTTAGTTTTTTAGTATCGTACTCTACTTTAGAACCTATGTTTTGATCCCAAAGATTTTTTTGTCTGAAAAAATTAATAGAATCATTTTTGTATTTAAGTGTTACAGCCACAATTTCATCTTTAATTTCGCTTAAAATAGCAGCACTCCCTTTATAATTTTCTTTTGCTAATTCTAAAGATAATTTTGCGTTTTGAGTATTTAGTTTTGGTGTATTATTTATAATTTGAATTAAAGCTTCGTTTTTTGAAACTTTATCTCCTTCTACCACCAAATTTTTTTCTAAAATTCCAGCAACAGCTGCATATACTTTATACAAACTGTCTGGTTGAATAGTAACTGAAGTATATACAGACTCAGTTAAATTTCTTTTTACCGGCAATATTTTATCTGGAGTTTTTGAACATGAATAGCTTAAGGTCACTATCAACAAAACTAATATTTGTTTAGCCATGGCTAATAATTTATATTTATAAAAATAAGCACAAAATGTATAGACTTAAAATGATTTTTATCATTAATACAAAATCATTATTCTTTACCAACATTACTTTTCAAATTCTATAAAAGTAATTTCTGGACGCATCCCTAGTCTACCAGGAAAACCAAGCCAACCTAAACCCCTGTTTACATAAAGATATTGCTTGTTATGACTATACAATCCTGCCCAATGTTTGTATTTATATTTAATTGGGCTCCATTTCCTGTTTTTTAGATTAATTCCTGCTTGCATGCCATGCGTATGTCCTGAAAGTGTGAGTGCTATATTTGTTTTTTGGAGGACTTCTTCTTTCCAATGTGTTGGATCATGGGAGAGTAATATTTTAAACGAAATATCAGCCACATTCTTTAAAGATCTTTGCAAATCTCCATATTGTTTAAACGGGGGATTCCCCCAATTTTCCACACCAATAATCGCTATTTTTTCTCCGTCTTTTTCAATTATATCAGAATCGTTTAGTAGGAGTTTAAAATCAATTTTTTTATGAAAATCTTTAATAGCTTCAAAATTAGCTTGTTTTTCAACTACAGACTCCCATTGTCTATAATCGCCATAATCATGATTTCCTAAAACTGAATACTTTCCTTTTTTAGCTCTTAATAGCTTCAGCACATCTTCCCAATCATCTAACTCCCATGCACAATTGTTTACTAAATCTCCAGTAAAAAATATATAATCGGGTTCTAAATGATTAATTAGTTTTATAGCTCTATCAAAAATATGATAACGGGAATTAAAGCTTCCTAAATGAAGATCAGATATTTGAACAACCTGTAATCCATAAAAATTTTTAGGCAGTTCTTCAAAATTAATTTTAATGTGATGAATTTTAAATCGATAGAGTGTTCTAAAAATGCCATAAAGAATTACAGAAAAGGGTAGAATTCCTGAAAAAAGACCAAAAAGAGGCACTATAATTAACGATTCTTTTTCTGAAAATACATAATTAGTGAAATAGAGTACCGAAAAGATAATTACAAAAATAAGCTTAGGGATTAAAGAAGAAACCGATAGTCCATAAAGCGATGAAATAAGCAATTGTTTTCGTTTGGGATTTATTTTCTCTAACTTGATTTTTAATAATACAATTGAAGATATGAGTCCGATTGTAAAAAACCAAAAGGCTATATTAATAGCTTTTATTATAACTTGTGATGTAATAAGTTGTGTAATGGATTGCAACCAATAAAAGGCTAAAATATCTACTATTAGAATCACAAAACATAAAAGGACAATTGTAAAGAATGAATATGAGCGCATAACATGATATATTACTTTTTAGTTTATTTCTTCTACATTTTAAGCCTGCGTTTATCTTTAAGAGCCCAATAAATACCTTTTACTCCGGAAACCCAATCATCATACATATAAATAAGTATGATTTCTTCTATGGTTTCTAATAAACCCAATACAATCATAACATAAAACAACCAGTAAATAGGACCAAAAAATAATAACCAAAGAATAAAGGCACCTTGTACTATTGCTGATAGTTTTGCCAAATAAGTATGAAATGATGTGGCTCTGCCATATTTTTTAAAGGCAAGAAGCATTTGAATAAAATATGGAGAAAAAGCAATTACTATTAAAAGATAATTTTCTTTAATAAAATCGGTTT
The DNA here is from genome assembly GCA_023141985.1 of Flavobacteriaceae bacterium. Classification (GTDB taxonomy): domain Bacteria; phylum Bacteroidota; class Bacteroidia; order Flavobacteriales; family Flavobacteriaceae; genus PRS1. The sequence goes on from JAGLKH010000291.1 coordinate 5,015, forward strand.
CAAAAACCCATAAACCAAGTAATCCAACTACGAATGTTATTTGATCTCCAAAAGAATCTAATTGAGAGCCTCTGGCACTGGTAATTTTTAATTGTCGTGCTAAAAACCCATCGATCATATCTGTAGTATAGCTAAATAACAAAAACCAAGTGAAAAGCTCACGTTCGTTAAGCCATAATAGAATTAAAAGAAATGGAGCTGCTAACACACGATAAAATGAAAACCAATCTGCGATATTAAAATTCTTGAATGTCAGCATAAATTTTTAATTGAATAACAATAAAGTTATTAATTTTTACTTTTCAATCTTCTTAATTACCCATTTTTTGTCTTTACTCCATGTAGCAAATGTGTTGTCAGAAATAAGTTTAGATCTAATTTTCGGGGGCTGTCTAATAAATTTTTTTGATAGCGTTACAGGTATCGGGTCTGACAAATAATGAATTATCTCACCTCCTGTATTTATAACAACTTCAAAATATTTATAATATACTATAGGTTTCTTTAATATATCATTAAACCCACGAGATTCTTTAACTAATTCTAATACAATAGCTATATTCTTATTAAAGTTAGTTGCATTTAAAAATTGTGGTTTAATTACTGTATTTCCGGATTTATCAATATAACCCAAATAAGAAATACCTTCCTTTTTTTGTATAATTAAGCATCTGCCATTTATAAAGACAGGATAATTATCATTATCGATTTTTGATGTCATTACATCATCTCTAAAATCTATAACAACTGAACCTTCTTGATCTATAAATGCCCATTGATTTCCTTTTTTAATGGCTGATAAACCATCATTAAAAGGTGAAATGTAATCAATGTTTTCTATAGCTTGTGAGAAACCTAAAAGAGGGATAAGTATAACTGCGACTAATAAAATGGCTGTTCTTTTCATAATATTTTCATTTTAGTTATTACATTAAAAGTATTATTAATTAAAATATTATAAAATGATATTCATCATAAATCATAAAATTTATGAATGGGATTTAATAATCGCTATAATATCTTTTTTTTGAAGTACACCCGATTGTCGCCACAATAGTTTCCCGTTTTTAAAAAGGAGCATTGTTGGTACACCACGTACTTGATATTTTACGGCTAAAGGTTGATTCTTATCTACATCAATTTTTGCAATTTTAACAGTATCCCCAAGCTCTTCTTTAACTTGTTTTAAAATGGGAGCAAGTATTTTGCATGGCCCACACCAATCCGCATAGAAATCTACTAAAACAGGTTTTTTAGAATCTATAATACTATTAAAACTACTTTTCATAGCTAAAGCCTATTTACTACGTTTTCTAATTTTTGACTAACACTCTGTGCGATTTCATCGAGTTCAGGGTTTTTAATGGCCTGCATTGAAACTAAAGGATTTACAGCAGCAACTTCAATAGTATTCTTTTTAGTCTCTTGCACAATAATATTACAAGGCAACATGACACCAATTTTGTTTTCTGCTTGTAACGCTTTGTAAGCAAAATGAGGATTACAAGCGCCAAGTATTTTATATTGTTTAAAATCTACATTCAATTTTTCTTTAAAGGTGTCCTGGATGTTAATTTCGGTTAAAACCCCAAATCCTTCTTCTTTAAGAAGCACTTTAACTTTTTCAATGATATCATCAAAGGATCCTAATACGGTTTTGTTAAAATAATAATTCATAATTATGGTGTTTTTTGTAACTGTATATTAAGGTTTGCCAGCATAATTAATTCCGATTTGTTTTTCCCGGAAAAACTAGAGGCAATTGCACCTGCTGTTTTCATGATTAATTGTTTTATTTTATCATTAAAGAGATGTTCATTATTCTTTTTAAATACAATGAAATCATCAAAACAAGCTTTTGCATTATATTCTCCATCATTGTTTAACCAATCAAAAACAATATCAATTTGATAGGCAGTAGCTGTACCAAAACTATCTTTAATATCATCAACTAATAACCATTCAGCTTTAATAATCTCTTTTAAAGTATTGTATTCTACTTCTCTTACATTTCTGTCTGCTGCAGCAATAGCGTAAAATAGTTTGCCAAGATTTCGATAAAAATTAATGCTTATACTTTTTGTGTTTTCCATGTATATATTAGTTTTTAATATTCAAAAGCTTCATTTTTAATTAAGCTACATTTTGTTCTACAAAATTAATAGCTTTCTTTTAATTTAATAATGATATAAATCAGTTATCAATCTAATACAATAAATTTGAATTTTTAATATAATAATTGCTAAATGACTTAAGTTAATGTTGTATCTTACATATATTTCCAAAACGTTATCTTAATGTTTCAAAAAGACCTAGATATTTTTAATGTTTTATTTGAAGCGGTCTCCGAAGGCGTCATAGTAGTTGATAAACATCAAAACATTGTAGCTACAAATACATCCGTCGAAAACATGTTTGGTTATAACAAGAAAGAGCTTATTAACAAACACCTTAATATTTTAATCCCAAAAAAATATCATCCAGGCCATGGTGCACAGTTTAGAGGGTTTTTAAACCAAAATGAAAGTAGGCAAATGAGTCAAGAAGGTAATCTATATGGCGCTCATAAAGACGGTAACATTTTTCCAGTAGAAATAGGTTTGAATCCTTTTGATATAAATGGAAAAACTTATGTTTTGGCACTTATTGTAGATATAACTATACGTAAACAACAAGAGCTGGAGATAAATGAATTAAATGCACATTTAGAGGAGAAAGTTATAGAACGAACAAAAGAGTTGGGAGATCTTGTTAACAAATTAAAAGTAGTAAATCTTGAGCTTGATCTAGAAAATAAAAAGCACATTGAAGTAGAAAATATAATTAAAAACGCCCTTGAAAAAGAAAAGGAACTCAACGAATTAAAAACCAAGTTTTTATCATTGGTGTCTCATGAATTTAAAACACCTTTAAGCGGAATACTAACCTCTACAATATTATTAGGTAAATACGAATTGTCCGAACAACAAGAAAAACGCAACAAGCATATAAAAATTATAACTAATAAGGTGCAATACCTTAATAATATTTTAAATGACTTTTTATCTGTCGAAAAATTAGAAACAGGAAAAGTGAATTATAGCTTTAAAACATTTAAGTTAAGCAAGATTATTAATGAAGTCCTTTATAACTATAATATGTTATTAAAGGAAGGGCAGAAAATTAATTACCCGGAAAATATTGATGAGATATCCTTATTTCAAGATGAAAAAATTGTGGAATTAATCCTATCAAATTTAATAAATAATGCCATTAAATATTCCCCTGAAAACTCAATTATAGATATTGTTATTAATCAAAATGATGAATTTGTTTTTTGTAGTATTAAAGACCATGGGATTGGAATACCTTTAAATGACCAAAAGAGTATATTTAACCGTTATTTCAGAGCAGAAAACGCATTATCCTTACAAGGCACAGGAATTGGCCTAAATATTGTAAAAGGCCATTTACAAAATTTAGGGGGTTCTATACATTTTGAGAGCGAAGAACATAAAGGTTCAACATTTACCATTACAATACCAAATAAAGTAAGATTGTGAAAACTATATTATTAATAGAAGATGATGCTGTTTTAAGAGAAAACACAGTAGAATTATTGGAGTTATCTAATTATAATGTAATTATAGCACCACATGGAAAATCTGGTGTATTCATGGCAAAAGAATATTTACCCGATATTATTGTGTGTGACATTATGATGCCTGAATTGGATGGTTACGGTGTTTTAAAAGCACTTACTAAAAATGAAGACACAAAGCACATTCCTTTTATATTTTTATCTGCAAAAACAGAGCACAAAGATGTTAGAAAAGG
>JAGLKH010000292.1 GCA_023141985.1 Flavobacteriaceae bacterium
GGAGCAGATGATTATATTACAAAACCCTTTAATGAAGAAGAGCTTATTAGTGCTATTGAAAGTCGTCTGGCAAAAGCATCAATACTTAAAGACATTAGAGAAAAGCATCAGGAAAAAAGTATTAAATCTTCAGAACGCGAAATAAGAACGCTAATCGATTTAAAAAATTTCTTTGATAAAAATGGACAAATCTTTCACTATTCCGATGGAGATACTATTTATAAAGAAGGTAACCATTCAAACGCGATTTATTTAATACTAAAAGGCGTCGTTAAGTGCTATAAGTTAGATGAGTTGGGCAAAGAGCTTATCACTGCTCTGCCTAAAAAAGATGAACTATTTGGTTACACCTCATTTATCAAAAATATACCATATCAAGAATCGGCTACAGCGATAAAGGACACAGAGCTTATTAGTGTTTCAAAACAAGCGTTAAAAGACATTTTAGAAAATAACCACAAAGTAACACTGGAACTCATCGAATTATTGAATACTAATCTCTCAGATATAAAAGATCAACTTTTACAAATGGCATATGGTTCTGTAACAATAAAAACAGCAGCCACTATTCTTAAATTTGCTGAAAAGCTTAATAAAAGTCCTGAAGAACCTATTAAAATTTCCAGGAGTGATTTGGCAAGTGTAGCTGGTATTGCTAAAGAAACCTTTATTAGAACCATGACCATTTTTAAAAAGGATGGACTTATTGAAATAGAGGGTAGAAATATCAAGATTTTAGATATCAACAAACTAAAGCATCTCATTTAATACTTACTAAAATATCTGGAAATTGATTAATATCATTTTATGGTTAGCTTTGTTCTTATAAATTTGTTCTTATGAAAAATATTTTAATACCTACAGATTTTTCAGAAAATTCATGGAATGCTATTGAATACGCTCTTGGATTTTTCAAAAAAACAACCTGTAATTTTTATATTTTGCATGTAAATTCATTAAGTAATCTAATTGGTGCCGAAGCTTCCTTTACTTATTCTCAAGATGTTATAGAAGAAACTTTTACAAAACCATCAAAAAAAAAGCTACGACAAATTTTAAAGCGAATAGAACGATTACCTCTCAATACTAAACATCAATTTTTTACACTTACAGATTACAATTTTTTTATCGATTCCTTAAGAAAATATATTGAAGAAAAAAAGATTCATTATATTGTTATAGGTACAAAAGGTGCTACAGGACTAAAAAAACTTATTATAGGCAGCAATACAGGCAACGTAATTACAAAAATACAATGCACAACATTAATAGTTCCTGAAAATGCCAAATATGTAACGCCGAAAGAAATAGCATTTCCTACAGATTTTTTATTCTTTTATTCTATAAAAACTTTGCAGCCAATCTCTAAAATTGTTGAAATGCATAATGCAGCAGTTAGGATATTACATGTTAACAAACGCAATGCCATATTAAACGACGACCAAATAAAAAACAAAGAATCTTTAGAAGCCTATTTTAATAATTGCGAACATAGTTTTCATTTTCTAACCAACAATCGCATTGAAGATGCTATTCAGTGTTTTGTTGAAAGTCGAGATATTAATATAATAGCCATGGTAGCTAAAAACTTAAATTATTTTCAAAAGATATTGTTTAGCCCAACGGTTAAAGAAATAGGTTATCATACAGATATCCCTTTTTTAGTATTACATGAATAAAATTAAAATCTATGGAAATATCACTGTTTTTAGCAAAATTTTGGGGATGGTATCTTATCATTTTCTTTGTAATATTAAGCTTTAACCCAAAAAGAATAAAGCAAATATTTGAAGATTTAAAAGATGAAAAATTTCTCATTATTGTATCTTTTGTTACTATTATTGTTGGACTACTCAATATTTTATTTCATAATATATGGGAGCTAAACTGGAAACTAATTATTACTCTAATTGGGTGGGTTGCTCTTTTTTTTGGTCTGTTTTTGTTTATATTTCCAAAGCGTACAGTAACAGGGTTGAATTTTATTAATATTAAATTTGTTCAACTAATTTATATGCTACTTTTCTTTTTAGGGCTATTTCTATTAAATATGGCATATAGTATTTTGCTGTATTAATTGTCATATAATAAATGTTTTTTACTGATATGTATCATGTTTTTTTAAATAATGGGATCATAACTTTATAACCTATAAATAAAAATTTATGTCGCTGGAGGGAAACATAGATTTAAAGGAGCGTTTAGAAATATTATTTAACAATATTTGATATTAATAACTCTTTAGAAATAAGGATTTACAGATAGTCACTGAAAGTTAAATAATGAATTTAATCTCTCCCATAAAACGGTGAAGTGTATTGCTTCACCGTTTTTATTTTATAATCTCTCCAAGACTAAAAACACATGTTTTCAAATTCATCATAATTTAAATTTCTATATTATACCAATTTGATAATTATCATTGTTTATTCTTTTTATACTCATTAACTTTATTTTATTCTTTTAAAGAATGTAATAATGAGAAAGATATTGATTCCTACTGACTTTTCAGAAAATGCAATGAATGCTATTAAATATGCATTAGAACTTTTTAAATATGAAATAAGCGAATTTTATTTTATGCATGCTTATGAGGATGAAGTTTATAATAATGATGCATTATTAACACGTGAAACATTTGATAATGTATTAAGTATTGTAAGTAAAAATTCTCAAAATAATTTAGAAGATACTTTAAAGCAGGTTAAAGAAATATCACCAAACCCAAGACATAGTTATAACATAATTTCGTCTAATAGTTCACTAATTGATGAGGCTGACATCATCGTAGACGAAAAAAATATTGATATTATTATTATGGGAACTAAAGGAGAGACAGATGACAGAAAATTAACTTTTGGCAGCCATACATTACAGGTATTAAAATATGTGCAATGTCCAGTATTATCAATTCCCGTAAACTATAAATATACACAGCCAAAACACATACTATTTCCAACAAACTATCTTATACCTTATAAGCGTAGAGATTTGAAATTGTTATGTAAAATGGCCGCTTCATATAGAGCAATAATAGATATGCTTTATATTTCCAGAAGTGTTAAACTATCTATTAGACAAGAAGACAATAAACAATTTATAAAAGATGCGTTCCGTGAAAATGAAACAAATTTTAATATAGTAAATAACAAAAATTTTATAGAAGCCATTAATACATATATTGAAGAAAATAATATTGACATGTTAGTTATGGTAAATACAAGGCATTCATTTTTAGAAAATATACTGTTTCAATCAGCAGTCGATAAATTAAGTTTAAATATTCGAATTCCTTTTTTAGCATTGCAAAACATGAGAAGAGATTAATACAACCTTAGTAAACATACATAAAATTATTATCATGAAAAAAATACTTCTTCCAACCGATTT
>JAGLKH010000293.1 GCA_023141985.1 Flavobacteriaceae bacterium
GATTCCGCAATGAATAAACTCGTTGATGGCAAAGGAAATTTAATTTCAAGTATTGAAAAGATTAAAAAGCTTGGAGCCAAAGCAAAAAAATCACTTCCGGAAAATATTTTAAATCGGGCAGAAGAAGATAACAATTAACTCCTTTACTATTTCTCTAAAAACTGATTGTATTTTTATCATTTAAAAACGTGATATATTTATCAAGAACATAGAGATATACAAAAAGAACATGCAGAATTTGTTTTAACATCAAATAATCTTTCAAGTGAATTCTCTCAAAATGTCATTGAATTTGAAAATGCAGAAAAACTAAATCCTCCAATGGAAAAAAGGGAAAAACAAATTTTAACCAAAGATTTAATTGATAAAGCTAATCAAATAAAAAAGGAAATTGAGTTAAGAGAGATTCCCAAAATTGAAGCAAAAATTACTTTTAAAGATAATATAGATTAAATTTTAGTTCTAAATGCGATATAAAAAAAGCCATCTTTTCAGACAGCTCTTTTTATATAAATTAAAATGCAGAATAAAACCTAATTCATCAAATCTGCAGCGAATTTAATATTATCTTTTAAAGCATCAGCAATGTCTTGATTTCCATCTTGATCGTTAGGGAAAATTTCAATCAATCCATCACCATTATTATCTGTAGCTTGACTCAAATCTATTTGATTTAACGAGCTCAAAAATTGCGAAATATCAAACTGTACTGTAAAATTAACTATGCCATCTTGTACTAACACTCCAGTACTTCTGCCTAAATCTAAATTTTCACTAGTATCATGCCAAAAAACGAATGGCACACCATCTATAGTACCCTCTATATAGATAGACCTGTCAAAAAGGTCATCAGTAGCTGGCAAATCCTCATCCTTATGAAATTTAAAACGCAATTCTTTATATCTTCCATCTGGAACAAAAGCATTACCTATAGTTTGAGATAAAGCATTAGAATTATTAAGTAAATCAATTTGATAAGGGCCTCTAAACTGAATTTCATCAGTGTCTAGACTACTGTTAGGATCGTCATCATTTTTAAAAATAACATCTCTGATTGAAATTCTGAAATCTGTAAAAATAACTTCAGCCACTTGTGTTTTTTGACTAGTGAATGTTTTTGAAGCTGTTGAATTAACTGCGCTTACTGTTAATTTAATACCTCCTGCACCATCATTATTATCTTTTGAACAACTAATAATAGCGAAGCTAAGTAGGAATAAAAATAAAAATTTTAAATTTTTCATAATTTTAGTTTTATGGGGTTTATTTATATAACAATTAACAAACTAAAAATCCTTTTTTTAATTATTATTTTATTTATTATTTCGACAATAATACAGATATTATCGATTAAAAGTAAATATATTCGATTAAATACATATATTTATTAAAAATAAAAATATTGATAATTCAAGAACTCTAATTATGAAAAGATTTAATTTGGAAAAAACTATTCACTTTTAGACATTATTTTCTAATATCAAAAGGATAGATAATTATGGTAAAGAAGTAATGAAAGGGTAATAATGATATTATATTTAATCAAGTTAAAATGTTAATCAATACTAAATGTGTTTATATAAGGTCAAAAATTAACCCTTAAAACCGCATTAGGTGTAAGTCCCAAAGAATTTTGAATGGTTTCACTTATACTACCATCATTAATGCGATAAAAGTTGTTAATCTCATTAGACTCATTTAAAAGATTCCAGACAGAAACACCCAAATTTGCATTGGCTTTTTTACTCAATTTAAAATCATACATCACAGAGACATCAATTCTTAAATAATCATCCAGATGACTCTTATTTGTTGCTCCATAATTAATTTCATTATCTAAAACTTCACTTCCTATAATTGGTGCAGTCGTTGGTTTCCCGGAATGCCAATTCAATCCAGTAGAAACTTTTAAATTTTTTGCAGTATAAGCTATGCCAAATGTTAATGTATTAGTTATGTCGTAATTACTAGGAAATGAAACCTCAGGTAATGATTTAAAAGTGTAGTTATTGTTCATATAAGAATAACTCAGCCAAGTGTTAAAATTTTGTATGTTCTTTCTTAAAATAAAATCCAATCCAATGACCTCATAACTTCCATTGGTTTTATGAAATTCATATTGATTTTGAAATCCTTGACTTTGTGTTGTAATTCCATCAACATTTTTATAATACCCTTCTGCACTTAACAGCCAACCACTTTTACTATAAGTAAGCCCAATTGAAACTTGTTTACTTTTTATTATAGGAATTTCATTATTATTTGAAAGTTGCCATCTGCGTTTTTCTATTCCTAAAAAATCATTTTGGAAGTTAATGATTTGTGAGGTATTTTGATGTTTATATTCTCCTAACACTTCAAATGTAAAATCATCAAGAAACCGTTGATTAAAACTAATTCGTGGTTCTAAAATTTTCTTTTTAAATTTATCAATATAATTAAACCGGATTCCTACATTTATATTTGTGTTTTTGTTTAATGACCTATAACTCAACTGAGAAAACAAACCATGAGTACGCAAAACTTCAGAAACTAAAAGCCTAAATATTGGGCTATCAACATCATCTAAATTTGTAACTTCAGTTTCCACAAAATGGTAACCACTTAAAAGATATAATTTCTTGTTAAACTTATAATTTACTTTTAATTTAAGGCTTGTTTCTGAAACTATATTTTCTTGTAAAAAACGCTGCGAATCGAATATATTAACATTAATAGCTTTTAACTTATAATCAGTTTCATAAGCTTCAAATGAAGTTTGTAGTTTATCATTCCATATTCTATTATAATACAATGCGCCTGCAATACTATTTTGTGTTAAACTACTTTCTCTAGATTCTGCAATACTATTAATTACTGCATTCTCATTAAAAATTAGTTCGTTTCTTACGTTTATAAAATTGAGTCGAATTTCATCTTTATCGGAGATTTTATAGATCCAACGCAATGAGGTGTCATAGAAATCAAATGTTTTACCAGAATTTATGATACTATTGATGTTGTTTTCTACTTCAGTATCTTGAGAGATTCTTTCAAAAAACTTGTTGTAAGTTGGTGTTTCAATAAAATCACTAATTGATTTTCGTGCTGCAATTTGAATGGATGAATTCTTACTTAAAGGGATATCAGCAAAGCCATTGGCATCTATAAAGTTAATACCAATACTACCCTTAAATTTAGTATTTATGTTTTTATTCGTTTTCATTGAAATCGTGCCTGAAACACCATCAGTATAAGTAGCATCAGTTCCGTTTTTCCTAAGAGATACTTTTTGTGTTATTTGTGGATTATACATAGATATAAGTCCAAAAAAATGTCCAGATTGATACATTTTAATATCATCCCAAAGTATAAGGTTTTGGTCATGAGTTCCTCCTCTAATATTAATATTTGAAACCGTTTCATTTAAGCTTTGAATTCCTGGAAATGCTTGAACTGATTGTAAAACATCTGTATCAATAAGTCCTGGCAAAATATCGAAATTAGAAAAATCAATTTCATAAGAACCATTGTTTAATTTGTTGATTCCGTTTACAATATATTGTGAAATAACAATTTCTGAAAGCGAATGAAAATCGGGAATGAGATAGACTGTACCACAATCTTCTTTATTAAAATGTAAATATGCCCTATTAATGGTTTTAAATCCTAAATGACGTATTTTAATTTGTTCAAACTCATTTTTGATTTTTAAGCTAAAAAATCCATTTTCATCTGTTGTAGTTGAATTTTTTAATCCTTGTATGGTAACATTTGCCAACGGTTTAAATTCCTCCTTATCCTTAATAAAACCACATAAAATAAGACCTTCTTTTTGTTTTACTAAAACAAAATTCTCATTCATCAACACAAAAGTTAATCCTGTAGATTTTTCAAGGTATTTCATTGCCGCTAAAAGCGATAATGTTTTATCGGGAGGTTTTAGAGTAACTCCTTCTATTATATCTTCAGCATAATTAAATTGTATCTTATAATGCTTTTGCAGCGATACTATAATTTTGGCAAGAGGTTGTACTTCTTCAAACTCTTGGGCCTTTATGCCATAAGAGTTAAAAAGTATAATACAAATCAATAATACGACCTTTCTAATTCTTCTTTTCATGAATTATTACAAGATTTGATGAACTCATGTCATAGGTCATATTCATTGGCTGAGTAATAGAATTTAGGGCGTTTTCTAAATTGTCATGAGTAAATCCTCCTGTAAACAAACGATTGGTATTAATATTCTTAAAGGTTATTTTAATATTGTATTGTCGTTCTAATTCGGCTAAAACTTCTTTAACAGGGACAGCTTTAAAGCTACTTTTATTGTCTGTCCAATTTGGTTTAATTAATGATGTTTCTCCTTCTTTAAATTTTCCGTTAAGAATAAGGTACGTATCTCCAACATGCAACAATTTAGTTTTAAAGATAGATGAAACTTTAACAATTCCTTCAAAACATTTTACTTCAAAATAATTTTTACGTTGCTTTACGTTAAATTGTGTACCAACAACCGTTACAACACCATCTTTAGTAATGACATCAAATTTCTTTCCTTTTGCGACTTTAAAATACGCCTCTCCCTGGAGTTTTAATTCTCTCTGATTAGCCCAATCGCGTTTATTATATTCAACTTTAGAAAGAGCATTTAGCATTACTTTTGAATGGTCAGGAAGCTCAATTGTCGTTTTTTGACTCGCTAAGGTTTGTATTTGAGTAAGGTTGTTATAAAAGAAAGAAAAATATATTCCGAAGGCAATTACAACTACACTTGCTATACGTAGTAAAGGGTTTAACCAGTTTAATTTATGTATAGGGTTTTTTTGTACCTGATATTTTTGTTTAAAGACTTCAAAATCATCAATATTTGAAAAATGTGATGCCTTAAACTGCTTCGCATGATCAATAATATCAACACTTAATTGATGATCGTCTAACTTTTTAAATGCTTCAGTTTCAGCATCAGTTAGCTCATCAACAAGCCATTTTTTTATTAAGTAATCCTTATCCATATATCTCCGTCTTTAATATATAACAATTTCATCTTCATTTTTCCTGATTATTTTATTTTAAATCCTTC